>JAGUZM010000014.1 GCA_020060805.1 Deltaproteobacteria bacterium
CGGAAGGAGATGCTGGACCGATTCAGGGTCTCCTGACACCCTTCCGTTGCGGTCTTCTTCTGCTGAAAGGACCCAGAGTTCACATAGTCGTGCCTCCTGGTGGTAGTGTACGAATTTGCGGATGGGGGTTCGCCTATTGATAGATCAAGAAAGATCTCTTCGTCGCCCATGAGAGTTCTCCGTCCTCAAAGAAGATTCGTGGTCTCAGAGTGCTTGCGTATCCCCCAGACATTACAGCTCAATCCATTTCTTGTATATGAAGAATAAATCGTGGACTTTGAAACCTTAGATGCAAGCGTCTGCATATACCAGAACCCTCACAATAATTATATAAGACTTGCTGATCTGTAACGGGGGCTGGCGAAAGAGGGGGATCTCGCTATGTAGTCGTGGACAAGATGCGGGGATCGGAGAGTTCCGGGTGGCTCACATAGCTGGCAAACCTTTTTCTGCCAAATCCTCTCCAAGGACGAATTTAACCCCTTGCACCCTTCTGAATAGCTAACCGAAGGCTTTAAGCGATCGCAATCCCTCCAGCAGGCGGCTCCGTTTGCGATCCGCCAGTATCTAACTGCCAAATGCCAGGACATCGTTTACCCGACTCTAAGGGTAAAATGTGTCACGACATCGTTTACCCTGGGTTTTCTTGATCAGGGATTTCATAGTCAAATGTGAGGATCCGTTCCTCGCCCTGATAGACATGCAGGATATGTGTTTCAGTGAGAATCACGGCCTTCACATAGGAATAAATCAGATCCCTTGGCACTTTAAATTGTTCACTGAAAACATCGAGCTTTCGATCGCTGCGAATGAATCGGATCAGGATAACCTCCCCATCGGGAACTTGGTCCAGCTTAGGCAACTTGGTAGCAGGAGCTAAGGTGATGGGGCTGAAATCGGCCTCCTGTATTACGTCTGAGGGAGTCCTGCCCTTCAGACAACTGTATCGATGGTGCTTATTGTGAAAGCTCTGAAAATTCTTGCTCTGCCGTTTCAGAGCTGCGTAACTTGGGAACCACTGCCTCCTGTAGAACTTTTTGTCATAGGTGTTGTTAAAGCTTTCGATAACGCCATTGCGCCACGGTTCACCGATCGGGATAAAGACGGGGGTAACCCCGTAATAGAGACATAACCGGATGATAAGCCCCATAGAGCGGGGGTAACGGTTGCTGCCTCGAAAACTCAGTTCATTGTCCAGTTGGAGGAAGTCCGGCATCCCCACCGTCTTCCAGCACCGCATCAGCGAAGCGGCGACCTGCCGGTCATCCTTGGTTCTTTGCGATTCGACATAAACCCGATGGCTGAAGAGATCGATCACATTGAACGAGTAAAATCGGCCATCGTTTTTGATATATCGCGGCCCCAAAAGGTCCGCCTGATGGATGTTGTTGAAGGTCAACGCCTCTGTGAAATAGGGGTACTCCACCCCTTTGGGCGTATAGTCAGTTTTTTTTAACTAGACCTTCACTGCACAACACCCGGCTAATGGTCCGATCCGATGGGAACTCGATCCCTGCTTTCTTCACTTCCCATTTGATCGCTGAAACCCCAATTTGCGCGAAGCGTTCCGACTCCAGGTGTTCGCGCACAGAAACGATCTGCTGCCTTCGGGTTTCGTCTATCTGAAAGGGCCTATGAACCGGGGCCCTGGATTTGGACTTAGACCAATGAGGATCACCCGATTGGTAGTTCCTCAGCCACTTAAAGAACCATTGCTTTGTGCGTTTGAGATCGTCATATATGGATTTAGGGCTTTCACCGCCAAGATATCGTTCGATCGCTTTACGTCGTGTTTCCTCTTCCATTGACAACCTCCCTGGCCCGTTTTATTTAGGGGGTTATCATAATGGAGAAGGCCCAAATGGGTAAACGATGTCTTGGCACAAACCAGCGTTAAGGTAAACGATGTCCTGGCACATCCGGGTAAACGATGTCGTGACACTTATCATCTAACTGCTAAAACATTCCCTTGTTTTGCAGCGGCCCGTTTTGTCCTCTAACAAATCCCGGCTACCATCCTCGATAAAATCCCGGGACTCGGAAAACCGCTCCGTTTTTGTATACCCTGTACGTACCTTCTCTTCTTAAAGATTTGCGATCTAGCGGTGCTATCACTGTTCTGACCATCGGGGAGGTAGGGCAAAGAAAGAGTCGTTACGTTAAGGTTAAGCGGGCGGCAAAGGAGCACGGCGGATTTGCCGATCCTCTTCAACCCCATGTTCGCAAAATCCTATTTCGAATTGGATTCTTCCGGCGCAGTCCTCGGTAACTTCTTGAGTTGAATTACCAGCCGAAGGGCCTCGTTTACCGACTCGTCACTTGGAAAAGCATCGGCAACATCTCGGTCCAGCAAAACGAGGTTGGTGCCTTCTCGAAAACGTTCGGCGTATTTACCTTGTACACCGCCTTTGAGAAGTTCACGAAGGTTGTATTCCGGCCGAAGCTCGTCAGCTTTTTCGCCTTTGGATTTCTTCTTCATATGCCTCTCGCTCCGCACGGGTAAGCTCCCGTGCACTGAAGACGCGGATTCTCTCGCCTCGGTCGGTGTGACCAACCATCAACAACCGGCCCGCAGCTGAAAACCCGATCGTGATAAATCGATCTTCCATTTCGGAATGATCTGGATCAAAGATGGTGATACCCAAGGTATCCCGGAACACAGTCGCAGCCTGTTTGAAAGCGACCCCGTGCTTTTTCAAGTTCAGCCTGGCTTTTGTGGGGTCCCATTCAAATTGTATCATGCTAAACCCCAGCCGCTCGAAGTGCGAACAGAGAGGATGCAGTCTACAGCCGGTCTACAGGGCTTCTGACGCCATGGCCGCTCCTGTTCAAAACATGGGCATAGATCGCAGTCGTGTTGACGTCTTTATGCCCGAGCATCTCCTGGATCGTTCGAATGTCATAGCCTGCCTCTAGCAGATGGATGGCGAAGTAATGCCGGAAGGTGGTTCTGCCTGAGAGAGTAACAAGAGTTACATCCTGCGTGAACGTCTCCTGATGCGCGCTAGATCGTCAAAAGGAGAAAAATCCATTGCAGCAGGCGGTCAATTCAGCTCAAAATCGATGTGGTTTGATAAGGATGTGCCGGATTTTACCAGAAAGAAATGCAAAAACGCAAGATTTTACTCCTCCGCATTGGTGGTAGCACAGCTACCTTCTCAAACATAAAGAGGCAACTTTCCGGATACTCCCCCTTGGACCCATTCATCAGAAAGAGGCAGAACTGACTATCAACCGTACTCCTCCGAAACGGCAAAAAGACGGCAATGGGCAGAATCCGGTCCAGCAGTCCGCTTCAATGATGGTTTCACTGATCATCCTGATCTTCCATCCCAACGGCCATCAGGTAACCTCTGGCCCTTTCAGTTCTAGGATATTGATAGACCAAATCCCAGAATCGCTGACTGTGATTCGGTTCGATCACGTGGGCAAGCTCATGGACAATGACGTAGTCTTGAACGAACTGGGGCATTTCGGCAATGCGATGGGAAATTCGAATTGTTTCTCTATCCGAATTGCAACTGCCGTGGCGTCTATTCTGATTCGTAACCCAGCGGATCGACTCCCACCGCAAGAGGCCACCAAAATACTGGCGGTTTAGCATATTCGCTCGGCTCTTGAGGGATCGATCCTCCAGCTTGCCTAGCTTCTTGTGACGGGCGAACCGCGCTTCAAAATCCTTGATGATTGGATCGAGCTGCTCATCCGACATGTGAGCCGGTGCCAGGATTTCCAATCCCCCGCCGATTTCACGCGCCTGAACCGTCTTGCGCCGTTTCTTGCTTCTGATAATGCGAATTTCCATCACCACCTTCTGGATGCTCCTAGGAGTTCCTTCTCGTACAAGAGGTCCACTCAGATTAAGTTTTTGATGCCACCCGAGACATATTGCCCATAAACACGCACTAACGTCAACGCTCCGTCTTTTACGATTCCCTTTATCTTTGTCCGATGCTCCTCTGCCAGTCGGTTTATGTCGTCATCGGTTATGTCGTTGCAGAGCACCTCGACACGAATGGGTTTCTCGGCGTCGAAGTAATGGGTCCTGGGTAGGGACGAACCGGAGAAGAAAAGGGAAAGTGCTTGGAGTACAGACGATTTTCCCGTGTTGTTTTCTCCGATGAGGCAGACAAACCGCGACAAAGAGATGTCGATCCCACGAAGCCCCTTGTAATTCTCAATTCGCAGTTTGGTCATTTTCATTTGAGTTCTCTTTTCTCCGATCGACATAACACTTGGCGTCCCTTGTCCGTCAGCCGGTATTTAGGTTTCCTGCTGCGGGGCTTGTCCTGGCTCGTCGTGAACATGTCGTCCTCGATCAAGGATGGGGGCTCATAAAAAACCCCACCTCTCTTCATGAGAAATGGGGTC
>JAGUZM010000520.1 GCA_020060805.1 Deltaproteobacteria bacterium
AAAACAGCAAGACAAATCGGCTACTTGATCGAACTTACACCCATCCCTCAAGCAGCTGTTTCTTAGGAGGCGCCCGAAATCCCGAGGAGTGAGACGTACATGAAAGTACGTCGCAATGACGAGGGATGAGGGCAACGCAGTAGATGAGCGTTTTTCAGCAACCTGTTAGGGCATCCGAGATGCGTGAAGCCAGCACCCTTCAAGACGATGGGCTACAACTGGCAAGCCTTCATGATCTCGCAGACTTCCATGAACACGTCGGTGAGTCGCAGGATCCCCACGATTTCGTCTTTTCGTGTGACCAGCAGGGATTGATGCTTTCCCATGACCAACTGGTGGATCGCCTCGTCAAGGGCCGCGTCTTCCCGGACATATTCCCCTTCCGTGGGCGTATACATGACTTCCTTGACCCGGATACGAGGCGCTTTGCGGCATATTTCTTCAAGGGGCTTTGACCAGAGGCCGTGCTGTTTAATCAGTGACTTAATGAACTCAGGGCTGAATCCTGAGTGACTCAGCCCCCTCATATCAAGTTGCTTGTAACCCGCTTCCAGGCCCTTGATCACATCCAGCTGGCTTAATTTCCCGACCACCCTCTGGTCCTTGTCATAGACCAGGATGGCCCGGTGTTTGTAGCGGTCCTTGCCGAACCTTTCCTGCGCTTCCTCCAGCGCCAGCACGGCGTCATAGAGGCTTGCATCCTCGCTCACCGTGGCGTACTCCTCGAGATGAACCATGAGGTCCTTCACTTTTCTTGTGATTGCCATGCCAGATTACCTCCCGTCGTCTCCGGACAAACCCTTGGTTTTTCGTGTTCCCCTTTGCTTCAATCGGTGCTTGGCTCCCCAAGACGGCCATCCCCTGCCCGCCGTCATGCCCATATTAACACAAGTACATAAAACAACGAATGTTTTTCCTCTTCTCGGCAGAAAGCGATTTTATTCGATGAAGCCCCATGGAAGCCGGGGCGGAAGGGCCGGGTTATCATATGAAAGCGGCCGATCCATGTCAAGATTCGCCGTGCTCACCTATCCCCTTTACATCCCATGGAAAACTGCATTAGACTGCATCGATTGGAGCCTCCTTCATAGATATGCTCGGCTTCTTGGGAAAAGGGGCTCACCGCTGAACGCGGTTCCAACAAAGAGGGCTTTAGAGGCGGTGTAAGCTTATGGTTTCATGGCTTGAAATCATCTTCACGGGGATGGGTTTCCTGATACTCTTTGTCTATCACACCCACCTGGTCTACAAGGTCCGCACAGCCCCCCTGACCACTTCCCTCGGCCTCACCAATCATCTGCGGCGGGAATGGGTGGAAACCGTCATGGAAGAAAAGCGGGATATTCTGGCGGTGCAGACCCTTCGCAATTGGGCGATGGCTTCCAGTTTTCTCGCCTCCGCAGCCATTCTCATCGGGCTCGGCACGATCAATGCAGCTTTCAGTACCGCCTACGCGCCCGGAGTCTCCCACGCCCTTAACCTCCTGGGCACCAGCCACGAAATCCTCTGGTCGATCAAGCTCATGGTCATCATCGTAGATTTCTTTTTTGCCTTCTTCAATTTCACCCTCTCCATCCGCTATTACAACCATGCCAGCTTTGTCATCAACGTCCCCAGTTCCGAGGACCCCATTGTCTCCTACGATGCGGTGACCAGGATCATCAACCGTGGCACCACCCACTACACCCTAGGCATGAGAGGGTTTTACCTCGCCATCCCCTTCACCCTCTGGCTGTTCGGCCCCACATGGCTTCTCTTGGGGACGCTGATCCTGACCCCTGTTCTGTATAAACTGGACCGCACGCCGTGACATGGACCCCGGGGCTTCCCTCTCTTTTTCCCTCCGGCGACCCCGTTTGATTTAGCCTATTGATTTTTCTGAGAAATAGGCTATAATGGAGACGCTTTAACCGGTCCAGCGATCCTGTTCGGTTGACGCCGGTTCCGGGCAGGGCTTCCCAGGAGGTCATTCAAAGCTTGTTTCTTTTCGCCGGACTCATTTCCTTTTCACAGTCAGAGATCTCGTAAAGGCAGGCTTTCACGCGACTATGGTGACTTATTATCCCAACTATATCATCTTTTTCGTCGTCCTCCTCGTCCTGGGCCCTTTGATCTACCAGCTCCTCCTTCAGAAGAAAATGGAAAGAAGGATGTCGCAATTCGAGAAGCGGATCTCCGAGTTGGGAGAAAAGCAGGATTCCCTCAACAGCGCCAGAAATGCCCTTGCCAACAAGATTGTAACCCTTCAAAAGGCGACGGAGTACTTCCAGAAAACCCTGGATGAGAAGTTCAAGGCCCTCAACCAGACCCTCAGCAACCTGGAGGAGAGGACGGACAGCCTTTTCGACGACAGGGAAGAGGTGAAGTCAAAATTAAACAGCCAGGTGCAGTCCCTCAAAACGTCCCTTGAGGAAGTGAAAACCCAGTCCGCCAAGTTCCAGGAAGGGGTGAAGAAACTGCTCGGCGAAAACGACGAGAGTTTGAAAGGGATGTCCAAATACCTGAATCACTTCTCCGAAGAAATCAAGAAAATGAAAGACCACATCCGGGAAAGGAACCTGGACTTGGAGTTATGACCCTTGGATAGGTTCGTCACCGCCACCATGCTCTTCTCCGATCTCATGAGCTCCACCGAGATGGCGAAGATCCTCACCCTCCAAAAATATGACCAGATGATCGCCGACTTCCAGACCGTCATGTACGAAGTGGCGACGGATCACCTCTGCCAGTTTGGATACGTGGGCGGGGGCGCGGACTCGGAGTGGTCCATCGTGGGAGACGAGCTTCGGGTTTTCCTGTACTCCGGCGATAACCGTTTTGACGTGCGAAACGCCTTGCTCATCGCTCTCAAGATCAAGCTCGGATGGCTCGTTTCCGATTTCAACCAGAAAATCCTCAAGGAGGGCAGGCTCGTATCAAGGATCGGCGTGGGGATGAATTGCGGCAAGGTGATCCGAGATGTCCGGCCATGGCGGGTGAAACAGGGGTCCGCCCAACCCAATGTGGAGGGTTATGCCATCAATGTGACCAAGCGGATCGAATCCTCCACCCGCAACGGCCAGGGTTACCAGGTGACGGTCGGGGACAGTTTTTGGCGTGTATGCGGGGACGGCAACCCCCTCAATGTGGAATTCGGCCGACCCCAGACCCAGGTCTTCAAGGGGCTCGGGCAAAGCATCACGGTGTACGAACTCGTTGCGTTCATCAATCACGAGATCGTCTCCACCATGCCCCAATCCATGAAGCAAGATCTGGTAACGAAAATGGAATATGCCGCAAGCCAGCCCATGCCGGAACCGTGGATATTCTACACCCTGATCCGTCATTACATCTCAGAGATGGTCACCGCCAGGTCGCAAGCGGCTGAAAGCAAGGCCGTCCGGCTCGGCCGGGAGGCTTTGAATTCTTTGGAATACAAGAGACCCATGTATAATATCCTGGGGTGGCTCCATGCCTACAGCAAGAATTTCCGTGACCTGGACCTGGCGTTCAATTACTTCCACAAGTCCTTGGAGCTCAACCCGAGAGACACAAAGGCCTTGCTCCACCGTGCCCGGATTGCGGAAATGATGGGCCACAGGGATCTTTCAAGGCGCACCTACGAGGAAATCCTCATTTATGAACCCTACCACGCCGAAGCCCTGAGGAAAATCCAGCGGCAGGACACCACCCCGGTGCAGTGACGGCACCCCCCTTGCCGCAGCCCTTACCCTCTTTCCGGATGAGGGTGCCCTTCAGATCAGCCTCTTTCGCATTCGTCCATTGATTTGGAGCTTCTCCAGGCAGAGCTTCACCACATCGGAGAGCTTTCCTCTCTTTGCCGTGTATTCCTCGAAGAACCGCCTCACCTCTTCTTCTCTGCCCATGCCGCAAAGGGGAACGATCGATGTGAGCACCCTTTCGTAATGAACCGGGTGGAACTCTTCCAGCCGTTTAAGGTTGGAAACATACCAATCCCACATCAAAGGCATGGCATTCGGGTTTTCCGAAAGGGCGCTGATGGGAATGAATTTGTTCCTGTGCGGAACTTCATCCAGGACGTATGCCAGCGCCTTTTCGATAAGGCCCCTCTCCCTGAAGCAGCCCAGGGCGATAAGGATATTCATCCGTTCGTGTTCGCTCTGGGAATCCTTCATCCTGCCGAGGAGCCAGCGGAGCGATTCTTCGCCGCCCTGACGAGCGCCCACCTGCATGACACTCTTCATGATATCGGGGTGGACCTTCTGTCCCCGGGTCAGGGAAGAGAAGCGATCGCGGGCGAACCCCATCACCTCCTTCGACCCGTACATCGTCGCGTGCCAGATCATCTGATCTCTCAGGATGGAAATGGTATGCTTCTCACCCGTTCTTGGTTCATACCCGACGGACCCCAGGATTTTTTCAAAAAAAGCTTTCCCGAATGAGGCCACCTTCTCTCTCCTCCCCCCCACCACGAGATAAGCATGGTGAAGGTTGGCAGCGATATTGATGAGGGGGAGAAACGCATCTTCATCAGAATAAAAGGAGAGAAACTCAAGGTAGTCGTCGATGGCTCCCTCTCCTGTCTTCAACAGGGCATAAAGATCGTTCTGTATTCCCCAGCGATCTTGCGGTTGAAGGGCTTTCTGGCTAACCCGCTTGCCCAATTCTTTCAGGTTTTCCGCCTCCCCGTACCTCACCCTGTAGAACCCCTTCTGACCGTCATTGACTTTATAGGCGACGGCATTGGGATGGATGGGAAGGGTCGTCTGCTCTGTCTCCAGGAGCGAATGGAGGACCTCGGATTCACCTTCATCGAGAAAAACCCGGACGGACAGGGGTATCAGCCATTGCGCTTCGGAATCGTTCGGGAGGTATGTGAATCTTCTCTGGTTGATCACCAGCTGATCCCCTTCCCTTCGAACATCAACGATGGGAAAGCCTGCCTGGCCAACCCAGTTTTCCATCATCCGGCTCACCGGTTTTGATGAGACCTCTTCAAGGGCTTCCCATAGATGGTGGCTTGAGGCGCATCCATACTCGTATCTTTTCAGGTAGGTCCTCAGGCCCTCTTTGAATTTTTCCTCACCCAAGTACCCGGCAACCTGCCTCAGGATACTTCCCCCTTTGTTGTAGATAATCGGGGCGGTGCTGACATTGATCACCACATGCTCCCCTCCCGGGATCTCAATCGGGGTGGTCTGATGCAAGGCATCCCGTTCAAGGGCAACGTCCGTCTGGCCGTGCAGGAACTGGTCCCACAGCTCCCATTCAGGGTGGTGGTGATGGACGACACCGTAGCCGAAATAGGTGGCAAAGCTCTCATTGAGCCAGAGATATTTCCAGTCATCGGGGGTCACGAGATTCCCGAACCATTGGTGGGCGATCTCGTGGGCGATCACGACGCAGATTCTTTCCTCCCCTGCCCTGGAGGTCGTGTCAGGGTCGTGAAGGAGCAGGTTCTCCCTGAAGGTGATCGCACCCCAGTTCTCCATCGCTCCGGCGGCAAAGTCGGCTACGGCGATCAGGTCCAGTTTGGGGAGGGGGTACTTGATACCGTAATAATCCTCCGAATAAGCGAGGGACCTGCGCGAGAATTCGAGGCTGTATTTTCCCCGCTCCCCCATCCCGGGCATGGTCGCCACCCGGACCAGGACATCCCCTGGATCCTCGATGAACTCGAATTCGCCGACGCCGAAAAAGAGAAGATAGGTGGACATTTTCGGTGTCTGCTGAAACCGGACCCGCTTCTTCCCGCTGCCCAGAATCTCTTCCTCCACAACCGGTCCGTTGGAAATCGCCACCAGCCCCTCATCGATGACCATCTCCACGTCAAAAGTCGCTTTCTTGGCCGGATGATCGAAGCACGGGAAAGCTCTCCTCGCGTCGCTTTCTTCAAACTGCGTCACCGCCGCATACTTGTTTTCGCCGCCCCTTACATACTTGCTCCGGTAGAACCCGGCCATTTTGTTGTTGATCTCCCCCACGTAATCGACGGACAGAGGGATGTTCCCTGCCATGGCTCTGGGAAGAGAGATCCTCAATTCTTCCTTCTTCGGGTCTACGGTGAAGGAGCAAGGCTTCAGCTCTCCCTCGATCAGGGCAGCGCATTTCCATACGGCCAGGTCCAGAACATGAAGGCCTATCTCCCTGACCTCCTCCAGAGCCTCGACGAGGATTTCAGCCTTTCCGTCAAACCTGAAATGATTCAGGTCCGGCTCCAAATGAAGCTTGTAATTCACAGGTTTCACGTTACTCATCCTTTTCCGCAAGCCTCCTCCAAGAACTTTGCCGGCCAGTGAGACTGACCCTTCAGCCTCAGGTCCTTCAGGATCATCATCGTGGATGTACCGTGGGCCAGGAGCAAACCGTCCCCGTTCTCTATGGTCGCTTCGCCCAGGCAGAGGGTCTTCCCCACCCGGATGGCTCTTCCTCGCGCGATCATCCGACCCTTGGATGAAGGGGCGAGATAATTGAGTTTCAATTCAACCGTGGTCATCCCGATCCCATCCTCGATTTGGGTGTACACCGCCCAAAAAGCGGCCGCATCGACGAGGGAAGAGAACACCCCGCCATGGACGTTGCCGAAGGGCTGGAGGTGCTTTTCTTGAACCGCCACTTCCAGGGTGGAGTGCCCCAGATCCAGGGCTTTGATTTCCATGGATATAAGGCTGAAATAAGGGCATGCATTGACCGTTCGGTATACCCTTTTCACGTATTCCGGATTAAGAGTTCTCATCGATCACTCCCGCAGATGTTGCTCCTCCAAAGCTGTTGCCCAAACCAGGTCTACGGCCGATCCCCCTGAGGCCGTCCGGCAGCCGGTTTGTGACGGGTAACGGGCATTGGGATTACATACCCTGTTGCGCGGATTATTTCAACATGCAAGGCCAGCCCCTGCGCCCATCTCTTATTTTTCTTTGATATTTTCTTCAAGATATGCAAAATGCGAGGGGAGCCCGGGCGGATTCCTTCATCGGCGGATTTCATACCAATGGAAAAAGCTTGGGAGACTGAAAGGTCTTCAGCCTGGGAGGTTGCTGAAAAAGCCCCCACACGCAGATCTCCTGATGTCAGATTTGGAGGGTCCATCGGTGGCTGCGAAGTCAGGGTCTCCAGACGAAAAAAACCGCACCGGCCTCCGCACCATGAAGGCAAAGAAAGATCTGCCCCCGGCCGGCGCCCTGGAGGCGTGTCGCCTGCTGGTTGAGAATATGCCCGATGGGGTGGCCCTTATCCAGGATGGGAAGATCCGCCATGCCAATGAGGCCCTCGCCGCGATGCTGGGTTGTACGCCGGAAGAGGCTGTGGGGCTTGAGTTCATAAAACTGCTGGTGCCGGGCGATAAAAAGGCCGCTTCAGACCTCAAACGGATGATCGCGGGAACCGTTCAGGCCCCGCAGAACTTCGAGTGCCGCCTGATGCGCATTCCGGGGCGCTCGGTGGTCAGCGTTCACGTGAGCGTCAAACCCGGCTCATATCAAGGAAAGCATGCCCTCACAGCCACGATTAAAGACATCTCGTCCCTGAAATCCGTCTTGTCAGCCCTTTCAGACTCCCGTAACGCCCTCCTCACGGTTCTCGACAGCATCGATGCAACCGTGTATGTCGCTGACCTCAAGACCCATGAGATTCTCTTTGCCAACCGGGTCATGAAGGATGTCTTCGGCCCGGATCTGGAAGGACAGATCTGTTACATGGTCTTCCGGGGCAAGTCCGGTCCCTGCCCCCATTGCTCAAACGATCGGCTCGTCGATGCCCGCGGAAGGCCGACGGGCGCGTACACCTGGGAGGGCTTCAACCCGATCGCGAAAAGATGGTACATGAATTACGACCGCGCCATACCATGGGTCACGGGCCAGTTGGTTCGATTGCAGGTCGCAACGGACATCACCGAGCGGAAAAAGGCGGAGACCGCCGTCTTGGAGAATGAAGAGCGATACCGGAATCTTTTCGAGGATTCGAGGGACGCCATCGTGGTCACAGACGGCGAGGGTTTTTTCCTGGACTTGAACAGGGCCGCCCTGGACCTCTTCGGTTACAGCGAAGAAGAAATGAGAAGCAAGAACTTCAGAGAATTCTACGCAGACCCGGACGCCGCCTCCAGGTTTCAGCGAGATATTGATGAGAAAGGATCTCTCAGGGACTACGAGGTCAAGCTCGTCACCAAGGAGGGCACGGAAATGGACTGTCTCCTCAGTGTCACGGCCAAGCGGGCGAGCGACGGCAGTATCCTCAGGTATCAGGGGATCATCCGTGACATCACGGAGCATAAAAGAATGCAGGGAGCCTTGCTGGAGAGCGAGAGGCGGTACAAGGAACTGAGTATCACCGATGACCTCACCGGGCTCTACAATGTCAGGCATTTTTATTCCCAGATCAAATTCGAGGCGGATCGTGCCAACCGCTACCATCGTCCCCTGTCTTTGCTCATGATGGATCTCGACAATTTCAAGGACTACAACGACAGATACGGACACCTCGAGGGAGACAAAGCCCTTGCCGCGTGGGGAGCCGTTCTGCGCAACAACACGAGGCGGACGGATTCAGCCTACCGCTACGGGGGAGAGGAATTCACGTTGATTCTACCCGAAACGCCGGCAAAAAACGCTTTGGTGATCGCCGAAAGACTCAGGATGAAACTGAAGACCCATGTGTTGTCGCCTGTCGAGGGGGAAAAGGCTCAGGTCACTGTCAGCATCGGGATCTCCGAGTACGCACCGGGAGAAGAAATCGCGGAGTTCATCAAGAGAGCGGACAAGGGGCTTTACAAGGCCAAAGAGCAGGGAAAGGACCAGACCTGCTCCCTGTAAGAAAGGGGCCGTAGACATGGCTAAGTCGGAAGTCCCCGTTTCAGAGAGAAATCTCAAACCCGTGGGCCGGTGGTTTGAGCGCAGGCGATTTTCTTACACTTCTCATATTCCCGAGCGGCGGTCTCAACGGGATCGCAGAACGGGCATGGACCGGAGATCCGGCCTGGAGAGAAGGTCGGGAATCGATCGAAGGAGCGGGGTGATCCTGGGAAACCGGGGCGAGCTGTTCGGAAAGGACGCCCGCGTTTTGCTCGGCCGGAGAAGCGGTGTGGACAGAAGGAGTGGGATGGAGCGCAGGTTGTGCGTTGCCATCGCCTGACGCCCTGCTGAGACTGGAAATGAGAGGGTCAGGACCTGTGGAAGCCTCCGAGCGGTTCACCGTGGAAATCACGGAAAGGGGAATGGACATCACCGGCAAGGAGGGGGAAAAGCTCCGCCTTTCCCCTCTCGACGCACTGATGCTTCTGGATATCCTGAGGAACGAAGAGGCGAATTTGAGAAAAGCCGCAGACGAGGCTTCTCCCCTGCCTGTCTCGATCCACCCATGATGAAAGCCTGAAGCCCCAACCGAATCATTGATCCTCTCTTACCATTTCGCATCTGCCATTGTTCATTGTCTCAAGAGCCAATGACCCGTCTTCGATTTTCAATGCCCATTGCTCAATACCCAATGTTCATTGTCCAATGTCCAATGCTCAATGAACAATGTTAAATGTCCAATGTTCAATGATCAATCCCCAATGTTCAATGCTCAATGATCAATGTTAAATGTCCAATGTTCAATGATCAATCCCCAATGTTC
>JAGUZM010000590.1 GCA_020060805.1 Deltaproteobacteria bacterium
ATCCACGACTTGAAAACAGCCTCGATCGCTATTTCGAGCTGGACATAGGGATCGCTCGGGAAGGGTTGATTCGTTTTATCCATGATGACCCTGGAAAACCCCTCGCACGCCTCCCGGAGAGCACCGGCATCCAGCTGGGTGTCGTCTTTTGCCTTGTGCTTCTCTTTGATCTGGCTGAACACATGGTCGAAGTCCTCATCGGCAATCCCCATGGCCACGGTTCCGAAGAGCTGAATCAGCCGGCGGTAGGCGTCATACACAAACCGCTCATTCCCTGTCTGGCTGATCAACCCGAAGGCTGTCTGGTCGTTGAGACCGAGGTTGAGGATGGTATCCATCATGCCCGGCATGGACATGGCCGCCCCTGACCGAACAGACACGAGAAGAGGGTTGTCCGGGTTTCCGAACCCTTTTCCCGTCTTCCTTTCGAGCTCGGCCATCGCTCCCCTCACTTCGGCCATGAGCTCGGGCTGAAGACCTTTCTTATTCTGGCCGAGATAAGCGAGACAGGCCTCCGTGGATATGACGAAACCCGGGGGCACGGGCAACCCGATCTGCGTCATCTCGCAGAGATTCGCCCCTTTGCCGCCCAGGAGCTTCTTGTTCTTTCCATCCCCTTCTTCGAAGGAGAACACTTGTTTCTGATGATCCATCTTTTCCTCCTTGACCCCGTTCTTGATCCAGCGCCCCGGCATCTGGCTTACAAACGCCATCGGAGCCGGGCGTTCTAAACCGCTCATCCGTACACATCGGCTCCTTGCCCTGCGGTTTGAGGGGAGCCTGTCATGTCCCAAAATGAAAGCGCCCCGGTCAGTGCTGCTTCTTGAAAGGAATGACCTTGACCGGTTTTCCCGCTGATTTGGGCCCCGAAGGCCCGCTTTTTCCCGCCGGGTCGTCCTCCGGGCGAACCCTCTCCACCCTTTCCAGCCGCACCGACTGGCCTCCCATGGTGAAAGGGCCGCCGTTGATGTAATCCTCTTTCAAAATCCAAGTGACCACCTGCGTCGGAATGGTGAGAAAGAGCAAGGTCACCTGATACCAGTCTCTCTTGGAATCGGCCCTTATCGCTTCGATGCGGGCGTAGGTCATGGGTTTGTCCCGATAGTGGATCAGGACCACGTCCCCTTCCCGGTTCGCTTTGCTTGTCATGGCAGGATCACTCTCCTACTCGCTGTCCTTCACGACAGACCCCGGGTCAGACCTCAACCGATCCAGCTTTTCTTCAAAACCCTGGCCCAGGTCCACCCCCAGTTGCCGGGCTCGTTTTTTCGCCGCGAGGCCGATGTTTCTGCTGTCCCTGAAAAAGGCGTCGTCCTTGGCGTCAGACGCCTTGAACCCGTCGAGCCGATCCTGTTCAGACACATGGTATGCCACCCGGCTAATCAGTCTCCTTTTTTTCCTGCTGCCGCACCGCGGACAGTTCAGGCCCTTCTCATCTTCCTTTCTCATGATCAGGCTTTGGTACTGCTTTTCGCAAGCAATACATTCATACTCATAAATGGGCATGATTGACCCTTCCCTCCCCATACCCGCCCGGCTTCCGCACGGAACGAAGGACCTCTTTTCCGGGACGACATCAGCCTCTCGGGACAGGCTGCAAAGTTCTCTACGAAGCCCTGGGGGAAGGCTTCTTTCTCGACGCAATCTGTATGCCCAGAATAATGGCGAAGAGCCCGAATCCGACCAGGTCCGTCATCCACCCCGGCTTAATCAGGCAGATGGCGGCCACCAGAAGGACGACTCTCTGGTACCCCCTCGTCCTCATGAGCAACCACCCTTGCACCGACGCTGCCAGGGCAAGGGTGCCGAAAAGGCCTGTGATGATCACCAGGGCGATCTCGCCGGTCGTCCCGATCAAGACCATGGCCGGCCCGTAGATAAACATGTAGGGAACGAGGAACCCGGCCAAGGCAAACCTCATCGCCTGCCAGCCCACCTCCCAGGGCCTGGCAGAGGCGATCGCGGCGGCTGCGAAAGAAGCCAGAGCCACGGGCGGCGTGAGCGCTGAAAGACAGGCGAAATAGAAAATAAAAAGGTGCGCCGCCATGGCGGGGACTTGGAATTCCCGGACCAGGGCCGGAGCCAGAACCGAGGCGGATATGGCGTAGGCGGCCGTGGTGGGCATTCCCATGCCCAGGACAATCGCGATACACATGGTGAAGATCAGGGCGAGCAACAGGTTCCCGCCGGAGTAACTGAAGATGATCATCGCGAATTTCTGGCCCAGCCCGGTCTGGGAAAGAACCCCGACGATGATGCCGGCGGCCGCGCAGGTCGCGATGATTTCCATCGACCCTTTGGCTCCGTTCGCCATGGTGGTGATGATCGACTTAAGACCCATGCGGGTGATTTTCCTGAACCAGCTCACCAGCACGAGGGAGATGATCCCGTAGAGGGCCGCCCGGTAAGGGGAGTACATCAAAACCATGAGGCAGACCAGGAGGACGACGATCGGAACGAGCAAATACCCCTTTTCAGCCATGATCTTCTTAAAATGCGGAAGTTCTTCCCGCGTCAACCCCCTGAGGCCCGCAGCACCGGAGTACAGGTCGATCATCCAGTACGCGGAGGCGTAATACATCAGGGCGGGAATGATCGCAGCCAGGGCCACTTTCGGATAAGGGACGCCCAGGATTTCAGCCATCAGGAACGCCCCCGCTCCCATGACCGGCGGCACGATCTGGCCTCCCGTGGAGTTCATCGCCTCCACGGCCCCGGCCACAGAGGGCTTGAAACCGCTCGCCTTCATCAGGGGGATGTTGAACACCCCGTCAACGACGACGTTCGCCACCGAGGAGCCGGAGGCCGTGCCGATCATGGCGCTCGATATGATGGACACTTTGGCCGGCCCCCCCCTTGCGCGGCCTGCCGCGCAACGGGCAAAGTC
>JAGUZM010000226.1 GCA_020060805.1 Deltaproteobacteria bacterium
AAAAGCGATCCTGGTTCAGGAGATGGTCCGGGGAAGCAGAGAACTGGTGGTCGGCATGACACGGGACGATCAGTTCGGGCCCTGCGTCATGTTCGGCCTCGGGGGGATCTTCACCGAGATCCTGCGGGACATTTCTTTCAGGGTTGCGCCTATCGAAAAAAGGGATGCCGTCGAGATGATGCGGGAAATCAAAGCACACAAGATCCTGGATGCGGTTCGGGGCATGCCGGCCGCAGACCTGGACAAGCTCTGCGAGATCCTCATCGCCATGGGTCGAATCGGGATCGAGAACGAGTCGATCCAAGAGATAGACGTCAATCCCCTGATCCTCGCAGGGAGCTTGCCTGTCGCGGTGGACGCTCTGGTGGTCCTGACCCCGCGGCGCTGACTGCTCTTTCTGTCGGCGTCTCACCTTGGGTCAGGAAGACCTGGGACTTCTCTATTTCCGGCAGCATGATCACCATTCCTGCCACAAACCAGAAGGGTTCCATAATCCGCACGATAATGAAGGTGTTGGCCCCTGTGGCATGAAAGAGCAACCCCATGAAGCCTGCCAGGAATCCCATGGTCAAACCTTGATGGAAGGGGTCCTGGGTGTTTCGAAGGACTCGCCGGCCTTCCCTGAAGATGGCGTGCATGAGGAGGAAAAAGAAAAAAAGCCCGAGAAATCCCGTTTCAGTGATGGCCCTCACGTACTGGGCATCCACGAATCGGTAACCCGTTATGCCGTACCCCAGGACAGGGTGCTCGATCCAATCGCTCGCCGCCTCCGCCCAGCTGATCAGGCGTGCGGAGGAAGAGGTATCCAGCTTGATGCCGAATACTTCCACCACGTCCCGCCTGTTTAACCCCTGGGTGAATGTGTAGGCGACCCTCTCCTTCGTTGGCTGGGGGGCCACGTAGGGGAGGAGGAGCCCGATCAGCAAAACCACGGGAATGACCCACTGTCTTTTTTTCGACAAAAACACAAAGCTGATGATCGCCGGGATGGCCGCGATGTAAGAGCTCCTCGATTGCGTGTAAAACAGGGGCAGGGCGAAAAGGAAGACGAGAAATCCATAGATCAGGCGGTCCCGCAGAGAGGGTGCGGTCTGCAAAAGCCCGATGACTAGGCAGATCATGAATACCAGGTACCCCCCAAAGGTGTTCGGTTCTCCCGACCTCCCCTCAAAGGGGGCTGAGATCCTCGCCCCGCTCGGGATCATCGAGATCCCGATCACACTCACGATCGCACAGGTGAGAAGCAGGGCGGCCAGATATTTTCGCACCTGCTTTTCGTCTTTAAGATGGTTGACCACCATGAAGTAGACGATCACGTACTCAAAATACTTCAGGACAAAGAAAAAGCCTGTCTTCAGGTCCACCCTTCCGGATGAGGAACCGATCAGGGTCGAGATCAGGCAGACGACAAGGTAGTAGGCGATCGGTTTATTCAGGGGGGTTTTCAGGAACAGGCCCAATTCCTTGTTGATCGCCATTCTCGCCAGCCAGCTGAAGCCGATGACGACGAGCAGGAAGTCATCCACCCTCAAGGTTACCCCGCGGCCGAGAGTCGCCCCTTCGGTTGAACCGATGATGATCTCCGGGCTCAAGAGCATGGAAAAGATGAGGATGTAGAGGGCAATCCGGGTGCTTATGAAACTGACGACGAAGAGAACGAGACCCGCGGCAAAAGCCACCACCCTCGTGGGCGTCAGATTCGGGATCATCATGGCGAAGACAATCAGGATGGAAAGGAGGAGAAGGAGGGGAGCGATCAGTTGCAGGGATATCTCGCCCTGGCTGTTTCGTAAGCCGGCCTTGTCCGGGGCGTTGATCAAAAGGGCCACCTCCTCGGAAAACCCCTAGTGACCAGGTCAATAAACAGATGAATCATTAAATGCAGCCGAAGCCCCCCGGGGGGTGTTCTTCCAGGCCGCAATCACATCCGTTCAGAGCCACTCTAACGGCACCATTGGCCTCACAGCCACCCCGGACAGCCCCAGAGGACAATCTTACCGACTGCCCGTCACTCTGTGCCTTCCTGGTAATCCCTATTAAGATTATGGGGGCGTTCCAAACGCCCCGAGGCAGTATTGCGGTCCTGAGAGAACACCCCCCGGGAGGCCTCGGCTCAGCTCGATTCGGTAACGGATTTCTGACTCAGCACTAGCGCCGCACGATCTCGCTGTCAATACCGTGGTTCTTCAGTTCCCGCTGAAGTCGACCGGCCCCTGCCTCAGTGATGAACGCCCCCACGAGGAGCCGCGTTTTTCCTTCAGAGTCTTTGATGACATAGGGCATATGGCCCATCTTCGAGATCCTTTCCCTCTCCTTTTCCAATTCCTTCCCCTGGCCGTACACCCCGATGAGATTTGCATATTCCGTCTTCTTCACTTCAGCCTCGCGCAAGCCATGGTCTGAAGCGAATTTTTCAGCCTCCTGAGCGGTTTTGAACTGGCCGAGATACACCCTGAACCAGGTTCCCTTCTGCTGCAGGTCCACCTCCACGAAGTAGGGAAACAGGCCCTTTCTGGCATAATTGTCGATGGCACCTTTCGCTTGATCCCTCGTTGCCGAAGATCCCAGGTAGATGGAATAAGGATACGACGCCTCTTCTGGCAAAGGCCCTTTCGGTTCGGGATTCGGCTTCATCTCCTCAGGAGGTTGCAGGTTCGGCCGAGGTCGGGAAGAGGCGGCATTGGCTTCAGCCGGGGTTTTCGCCTCAGCCACTCTCACCAGGCCTTCCGGGGCCGTTGCCGCGACACCAGGCGCCGGTGCCGCTACCGCCGGCTTTACCGGCTCTACGCTCTCAGCCTCTTTTGCAATCTTGGGAGGCGTGGGCTTCGGCATGGCCGTTGCCCTCGCCTTGGGCTCCGGCTTTGGAACTTCTTTTCTCACGGCCGGGGTCGTCGCCCCCTTCCCCTCTTCCTTTTCGGAGCCGATCCAAGCCCCAGGATTGATCATCCCCGCCTGCCAGAGGATTCCTCCCCCCAGAAGAGCCACGGCCAAGACGAGAAGGGTGTATTTCGTGAACGCGGACATCCCGGCCGACGCGGCTTTGTCCTGGAGACTTTTCTCGATCACCGCGGCGGGTGGAATGTCCCCCTCTTTCGCTGCTTCTTTGCCAAAGAGCGTGAACCCGAGCTTTCGCCTGCCCTTCCCCTTTTCCTCCTCTCCATAGGCCCGGTAGTATCGGTAGTATTTATAGTCCTGAAAGTCGGGGCTCACTTCCGGCTTCATCCCGTTCAGAATTACGCCCCGGATGTTGCAGTTGGCTTGCTCGAGCTGGGTGGTCGCTCTCTTGAGCAGTCCCCTTGAAACAGAGCCGATTCGGTAGACCAGATACACGCCGTCCGTCCGCGATCCCAAAATGGCCGCATCCGAGGTGGACAAAATCGGGGGGGAGTCGAAGATGATGAAGTCATACTTGTTTCTCGCCTCCTCGATGAAGCCCTTGAGCAGCCCGGACTGGATCAGTTCCGCTGGGTTGGGAGGTATGGCGCCGCCCGTGATGATGTGAAGGTTGTCGAGGCCCGGCGTGAGCATCACCTCGTCGAGGGTCATTCTCCCCACGATGATGTCCGCAATCGTCTTGACCGTGTCCCGCCAGCCGAAGCTGCCCAGGAGGATTTCCGAGAGTCCCGGAGCGTTGTCAACACCAAAGGCCTTGCCCACCGTGGGCTTTCTCATGTCCGACCCGACCAGGAGGGTTTTCAAACCCGTCTGCGCCATGGTGATCGCGAGGTTGATGGACACGAAGGTCTTCCCCTCCTGAGGGGAGGCGCTGGTGATCACGATGGTCCTGTTCACCCCTTCCTGCTCGTTGCTCCGGATGTTGGTTCTCAGAGCCCTGAAACCCTCTGCGACCATGGAATTGGGGGAAAAGTGGGCGATCAGGTCGGCCGTGACCGGCGAGATCGATTCCATTTTTTCCTTTGGGAGCCGCTCCCTTAAATTCTCCTCAATGCCCTTCAGGTCCTCATAGGGAATGACGCCCAGAACACTGGTCCTGAGCGTTCGCTCGACCTCTTCAATCGCACCCAGAGAGGTGTCAAGGGTCTCCACGACGAAAGCCGCGAGCAAGCCGACCACGAGGCCGATGAGCACGCCCATGACGCCTGTTGTAGCCATTCTCGGCGGATTGATCGGTTCTGTCGGCACGAGGCCGGGTTTGACGATGGTGACCTCCTCCGGTTTCTCGGCGTTTCTGATCAGGGCCTCCTGGTTTTTTCTCTCCAGAAGGGTCATCATCTCGTGGTATAAATCAACTTTCCTTTTCAGCCGCTCGAATTCGAGCTTCTTCTCCATGAAGACCGCTGCTTTTTTGTCCAACTCCTCAAGCTCAACGTTGAAATCCAGCTCCTTTTTGTCCAACTCCTTCAACTGCTGCTCCAGGAGCAGCTTCATCTTTCTTGCGTGCTCGACAATCCTGCGGTCCGTTTCAACCACATCCGGGTGCCTGCGCGTGAACTCTTCGAGCAATGAGTCCCGCTTGAGCATCAGCCCGACCAAAGAATCATTGGCAGCCTGATACTGTGGCTGCGCCTTTGCCGAATAAAAGTTCTGGTCCGAGCGACTGGGGTTCTTGATGAATTCATCGAGCCCCTCCCGGAGCCCCCGGAGTTCGACCCTCGTTTCAGAGAGCTTCCTCAACTCGTTTCGAACCTCCTGGCCTCTGGCCAGCAGCTTTTCGCTCTGCAGATCAATGGACAGGATTTGGTTGTCCTGGCTGAACCTGTTGAATTCCTCCTCCGCGTCCTTCAATTTCTGGCGCACGTTGGCGAGCTGGGTTTCGATGTATTTGATCGCCTCCGTGGTGCGCTTCATCTGGGTTTCTGAGTGGAGATCCTTGTAGGTCAGGGCAATGTTGTTGGCCAGCCGCTGGGCGAAAGCGGGATCCGTATCTTTCACCCGGATATTCAGGATGTTGGTATAGTTCTCCCGGATGACCTCCATTTTCGACTGAAGGCTTTCAATAAGGGCTGCGGTTTGAGGCCTCTGGCTGTTGTCCGGGGAAGAGGCTGTTTTCGGGATGAGGCCCAGGTTTTTCGCCACCCTCTCGAACACGGTGAAACTCTTGATCAGGGAAATCTGCGTTTCTATGTCGTCTCCGCCGGACCATGTTATGGCACGGGCATACAGACCCTCCAGGGTTGTTTCCCTCTCAAACTTGATGCTGCAGGTGGAGACATAAACCGGGGTGGGCGCTTTGAGGATGGCAAAGAGGATGCTGAAAACTCCGAGAACGATCGTCGTGAGGCCGATCAGGAGCTTTCTCTTTCTCAGGATGCGCCAGTATTCTCTCAGGTTGATATCATATTGGGGCAATCCTGTCCCCCCCTTTGGGTTCCCGTTTTACTTCACGCTCAGGACCCGTTTATCCGAATAATAGGACTCGAACCGGCCCGGATAGAGCACCAGGTCCAGGAGCGGGGTCATGTTGATGATCCAGTCGTTGATGTCACCTATGAGCATCCTGGGGATGTAGACGAGGTCCCCGTCTTTGAGGCGGATGTTCTGGGATAGGTCCGCCTGCCTCAGGAGCGATTTGACATCGGCCATCATCACAAGGGGGGGCTTACCGGGCTCATACCCTCTCACGATCAGTGTGTTTTCATCCTTGGCCAGTCTTGTGGAATTCCCGGCCAGGGCAATAGCAGCCAGCAGATCCTGGGCTTGTTTGAGGGGGTACACCCCCTGAAAATTGACTTCCCCGAGCACGTACACC
>JAGUZM010000559.1 GCA_020060805.1 Deltaproteobacteria bacterium
ACGTACTTGCATGTACGTCTCACTCCTCGGGATTTCGGGCGCCTTGTATCTGAGCGTTTTTGAGCAACCCGCGAGAAGGGTGTTTTTCAGCACCCTGCTAATGTGCTGAGTCAGAAATCCGTTGCTAAATCGAGCTGAGCCGAAGCCCCCTGGGGGATGTTCTCTCAGGACCGCAATACTGCCTCGGGGCGTTTGGAACGCCCCCATAATCTTAATAGGGATTACCGGGAAGGCACAGAGTGGCGTGGCAGTCGGGGAGATTGTTCTCTGGGGCTGTCCGTGGTGAGTGTGAGGCCAATGGTAGCGTTAAAGTGGCTCTGAACGAATGTGATTGCGGCCTGAAAGAACACCCCCCAGGGTGCTCCGACTGCATTTGCTTATTCAATTGTTTTTTGACTCAGGGCCCAGCGGCACGGCGCTCAAGGGTATCACACGAAT
This sequence comes from Deltaproteobacteria bacterium, assembly GCA_020060805.1. Lineage (GTDB taxonomy): Bacteria > Desulfobacterota > DSM-4660 > Desulfatiglandales > HGW-15 > JAHECH01. The sequence continues at coordinate 439 of JAGUZM010000559.1, forward strand.
TCAAACTTCTTTTCCGCGAAAAGCTGCAAGCAGGCATCCACGACCCGGGCATCGTACACCTGCCCTCTCTTGACGGTGATCTCCTCCAGGGCTTTTTCTATGCCGAGGGAAGGCCTGTAGGGCCGGTGGGAAGCCATGGCCTCCACCACGTCCGCCACGGCGAGGATCCTCGATTCGAGGAGAATCGTCTCCCCGGAAAGCCCCTGGGGATAGCCCGAGCCGTCCATTCTCTCATGGTGCTGGAGCACAACCGTCGCTATGTCCCAGGGGAACTCGATGTCTTTCAGGATGTCATAGCCTACCTGAGAATGGGTTTTGATGAGGGCAAATTCAAGGCTGGTCAGAAGTCCCGGTTTGCTGAGAATCTCAGCGGGCACGGATATCTTGCCGATGTCATGGATGACCCCTGCCAGGCGGATTCCGTCGATCTGATCAGTGGAGAGCCCCATCTGCGATGCGATCGCCCGCGCCAGGTCGCTGACCCGCCTCTGATGGCCTGCCGTGTAAGGGTCCCTCACCTCCACGGTCTGTGCTATGGCCTGGATTGTTGCGCCGGTGATTTTCCTGAGCCGGCTGACGGTTTGCCTCAGTCTTTCCTCAGCCACCCTCTGTACCGTGATGTCACGGACAAAGTTGAGGGTTGCCGGCCGGCCCTCCCACTCGATGGGAACAGAGCTGATCTGGGCCCAAAGCTGGTGGCCGGCCCTGTTCAGGATTCGCAGAGAATACGTGCTGCCTCCAGAAGCCCCGTTTTTCAACCCTTGCCGAGAGATGATTTCCCTGTCATCGGGATGAACCAAATCCATGTAAGGGATCTTGGCGAGTTCGTCAGCCCCGTAGCCCAAGGTTTCCATGGTCTTGGGGTTCGGGAACTTGATGCTGCCCTCCTGGGCGATGAAAATGGCATCGTTGGCGTTGTCCACGAGGAGCCGGTATTTCTCCTCTGACTGGCGGAGGGCCTCTTCGGAGAGCTTGCGTTCCGTGATGTCGTGAACCACGACCGCCGCTCCCTTCGGCAGCCCGTTATCGTAAAGAAATTGTGACTTGAGAAGCACCCACCGTTCCCGATGGTCCTTTGTCCTGATCTTGTACTCCACGGTTTCCGGCACCTTTTCACCGGAAAACATCTTTCGCATTCTTTCAAGAAAGAGCTTCAGGCTCTCTTCGGTCAAAATGTCGGTGGGGCCCAGGGAAAGGAGTTCTTCCCTGCTGTAACCCGTGTACCCGCACATCACGTCATTGACACTGACGAATTTCCCTTTGCTGAAATCCACCTCGTATATGCCCGTGGGAGCGTGATCGAAAAGCTGCCTGTACCTCTGCTCGTTCTCCCGGAGAGCTTCTTCAGCCAGCTTCCGGTCCGAGACATCCCGCACCAAGCCCCTGAAGCCGGTCGGTTGACCATGAGAGTCGAGGACGAGGGAGGTTGACAGGGACACGGTAATAGCCGTCCCGTCTTTCCTGACAACCTCGTAGTCCGTCAAATTTGCGGGTTTGCCCGTGCGGAAGACGTCGTTGAATACCTGATACATTTTTTCCGCAGTCTCCGGGACGGTGTATTGCTTGTAGTGAAAACCGAACATTTCATCCTTGGGATAGCCCATGATCTTGCACAGGGAGTTGTTGAAAAAAGTAAAGCGGCCGGCCAGATCCACCTCGAAATAGCCTTCCTCTATGTTTTCAAGGATGGTCCTGTATTTCTCCTCGCTCGCCCGAAGGGCCTCTTCAGACTTCTTCCTTGCCGTGACGTCCGAGAGGGCTCCGACGATTGCCGTCGTTTTGCCGTTGCGCACCACCGGGCTTTCTCTCACCTCCACCCAGATCCTTCGGCCCTTCTTGCCGACGAGCTCCAGTTCATAAGGGGGCTGACGCTCTCCCGTGTTGATAGCCTTCTGGGTGTGGAGAAAACCCTCCTGGTTAACCGGGTTGTCCGTCATGAATTCCGTCCACCTGACGAGGGCCTCCTCGGGTTCACAATCAAGATAGTCCCTGGTTTGAGGGCTCATGTACGTGAGGACGTGATTCGTCGTGTGGGAATACATGAGATCGGAACTGTGTTCGATGATCTCGCGCAGCCTCGTTTCGCTCCCTCTCAGGACTTCCTGAATGCGGGCTCCTTCGGTGATGTTTTCATAAAGGGTGAAGCGTTCGCCCATCGGCGTAACCACAAACCTGTAGCTGACCGCCTTCTTGGACCCGTCCTTGCAGGTGACATCCAACATTCCCCGCCGAAACTCGCCGACTTTGGCCTTGTCTCTGTCCCGAGCCCATAAGGCAAGGGCTTCCTTTCTCGCACGATCGTCAGGATACGCTTTTTCGAGCCATGCCCGGGCTGTGGGGATGTCTCCCAGGGTGAATCCGAACCAGGCGCTGAACTTCGGGTTCACGTAGATGATGTTTTCATCTTTATCCATGATGGTGATGCCGATGGGCAGAAACTCGGCCAAGAGCCGGAATTGCTCGAGGTCCTTGGGCCTTGTCTGCTCGGAAATCACATCGTTCCTGTAGGGTTGGGCTTTTCTGGTTGGGGATGCCTTTTCCTTCCCGTTCGGTTTCGCGATCACAATGTCCGCCTCCGCGCTGGAATCCGCTCACAAAAAGAAAGGGGGGCCGAAATGGTCCCCCCCTTTGTTATCTGTTGAGATGACGGGTTCCCGTGCTTCATCAGAAAGTTTTCCCTCTGGGTTCTCATCGTCCGGCCGGCCTACGCCCCAGTCAATGATACGCCCTGGACCTTGCCCTTGGATCATGGCCCGGGCGTTTTCAAAAAGATGTAATATTATAAGCTATTTCCGCGCCAAAACTCAAGTTCTTCCGCACAATTGCTGGTCCGGCTGCCCCTGACGCCGGGCAAGATCAGGATCCCTGAAACGTGGGAAGGGGCAACGATTTCAGCCTGATGTATAGGTATTCTTTCAGTTTTTTGTAATAAGAAGAAAGTTTTTGTAGGAATTTTCTTGACAAAGCTCCTTAAGTCAATTATGACATATCGACCCGGTCGAGGAGGCGCTATGTCTGGTGAGATGATGAACACAAAAGAGGTTGCCCAGTACCTTGGGATCCATGAAAAGCAGGTCTATGCCCTCATCAAGGCGAAAAGAATCCCTTCCACCAGGGTCACGGGAAAGTGGATTTTTCCGAAGAAACTGATCGACGAATGGGTTGAGTCCCATGCCAAGAAAGGCCTCGAAAAGGTGAGGGAGAGGGCGAGGCGGATCGAAGGAGCCCTGCTCGCCTGCGGAAGCAATGACCCGATCCTCGACATGCTCCACACTTACATGAAAAAAACCTACCCTGAGTTCTACATCTTCTCGGCCAACACGGGCAGTACTGACGGGCTGAAAGCTCTCAACCGGGGATTCACGGACATTGCCTGGTCCCACCTTCTCGACCCCGAGAGCGGCCAGTACAACATCCCGTTTCTCCCGACCTATGTTCCAGACGTCAAGGCAGTGGTGGTGAACCTCTTCCAGAGGGAGCTCGGCTTCCTCGTTGCTCCAGAGAACCCTTTTAAAATCAATGGGTTCAAAGACATGGGCAAAAAAGGAGTCCGATTCATCAACCGCCAGAAAGGATCCGGCACGCGGGTGCTCCTGGATCATCATCTCAAGGAGTTGAATATCCCTGCCTCCCTCATCGAAGGGTACGACCGGGAAGTGTACACCCACTTCGAGGTGGGCCTTTCCATACTCTCCCAGGAGGCGGATGTTGGAATATGCACCGTTGCCGTGGCCAAACTCCTGGGGTTGCCTTTTATCCCCATCGCCCGGGAGAGCTTTGACATGATCCTCGACCAGGGAACGTTTTTCAACAAAGGGATCCAGGCCTTTATCGAAACCCTGAATTCGAGGGAGTTTCGGAAGACGGTCGAACCGATGGGGGCATACGATTTCAAATACTCGGGAAAGATTCTGTACTCGACCCAAGGATGAAAGGAGTTGGTTCAATGAAGTTTTTCTGCAGAACGTTCATGTTGTGGGGAATCCTTGTCCTGTTTTTGGTCACCGGGCATTCTGTCGCTCAGGGGCAGGGTAAGGCGCTCATTTTGGCCACAACGACCAGCACCCAGGACACGGGGCTTCTGGATGTCCTGGTCCCCATCTTTGAAAAGAAGACAGGGTACTTTGTGAAGACGATCGCCGTGGGGTCGGGCCAGGCCATGACCATGGGGCAGAAGGGCGAGGCGGACGTTCTGCTGGTGCATTCTCCAGGAGCGGAGAAGAAATTCATGGAGGGCGGGTTCGGGGTCAGCCGAAGGCTCGTCATGCACAATGACTATGTCATCATAGGGCCGGCGGATGACCCGGCCAAGATCAAGGGGCTGAAATCCGCCGCAGAGGCTTTCAAGAATATTGCCGCAGCCCAGGCATTGTTCATGTCGAGGGGTGACAACTCCGGGACTCATGCAAAGGAAAAGGACATCTGGAAAGTGGCGGGCGTGAAGTACGATGGAGAGAGGTGGTACCAGGAGACGGGCCTCGGGATGGGCCAGACCCTGAACGTGGCGGCTGAAAAGAAGGGGTACTCCCTCACCGACCGCGGCACCTATCTGGCTCTGGCAAAAACCTTGAACCTGGGCATTCTCGTCGAAGGGGACGCCGTGCTTCTCAATGTTTATCATGTTATGGAGGTGAACTCCGATAAATGGCCCAAGGTGAACATCGCTGCGGCAAAAGCGTTTGCGGACTTCATGGTCTCCAAGGAAACCCAGGAGATCATCAGGACCTACGGCGTGGACAAATATGGCTCTCCCCTCTTTTTCCCGGATGCGGGCAAGAAGGTGGAGGATTTGGGTAAATAGATGGACCTGATTCTTGAAGGGATCAAGAAGGCCTTCTGGCTCCTGGTCAGCTTTGACCCGGAGGTCCTTGGGATTACCCTCCTTTCGATCAAGGTATCGGGAAGCGCCACGTTGATCAGCCTGGTCATAGGGATATCCGTGGGGGCGAGCGTCGCCCTCACCCGATTCCCGGGGAGGAGGGTCGTGGTGAGCCTGATCAACACGGGCATGGCCCTTCCCCCTGTGGTGGTGGGGCTCTTCGTCACGATCTCCCTGTGGAGGAACGGCCCCCCGGGGTTTTTGGGGATCCTCTACACGCCCCTGGCCATGATCATCGCCCAGGCGGTTATCGCAACGCCCATCGTGACAGGCATTGCCCTGGCCGCGGTCCAACAGCTCCCGGCCAAGCTCCGTCTTCAGATCCTGGCCCTCGGAGCGACCCGTCTCCAGATGCTCTGGATTCTTGTGAAAGAGGCCAAGCTGTCCCTCCTTGCGGCGGTCATGGCAGGGTTCGGGGGGGTGATCTCGGAGGTCGGGGCATCCATCATGGTCGGCGGAAACATCAAGGGATACTCCCGGGTTCTCACCACGGCGACCGTGATGGAAACAGGCCGGGGAAATTTCGATGTGGCCATCGCCCTGTCCATTATCCTTCTCCTCCTCGCCTACCTGATCAACCTGGTCCTCACCCAGGTGCAGCAGCGCGAGAGGCCTCGATGAACGCACCACCGCCGCCCGTGTTTGAGGCCAAGAACCTTCAGGTCATCAGGGGAGGATCTCTGATCCTGAACATTCCTTCCCTCTCTGTGGGTGAAGGGGAGATCTTCGTTCTCATCGGTCCGAACGGCGCAGGCAAAAGCACCTTTCTTCAAACTCTGTCTGCCCTGGTTAAGCCCTCTGGAGGAGAGGTCCTTTTCAGAGGCCGGAAGATCGGCGCGGATATTCCTGTGCTTCAATACCGGAGAAGGCTCGCCATGGTCCTCCAGGAGCCCCTCCTCTTCGACACGACGGTGTACAACAATGTCGCGAGCGGCCTGAAGATCCGCGGGATGAATCGGGATGGGATCGAACCGATTGTGGCGAGGGCATTGGAGCGATTCGGGATCCCTCACCTAAGAGACCGTTCGGCACGGACCCTTTCCGGGGGCGAGGCTCGAAGGGCGAGCATTGCACGGGCTTTTGCCACGAACCCCGAGGTCCTCCTCCTGGATGAACCTTTTTCAGCTCTTGATCCCATCATGAGGGAAACCCTGATCGAGGATCTGGAGCAAGTCCTCCGGGAAACACGGACCACCGCGATCTTTGTCACCCACGACCGCACGGAGGCTTTAAGGCTGGCCACCCGTCTCGGCGTGATGAATGCCGGGGAGATTCTTCAGACCGGCACACCCGACGATGTGATGAATCACCCGGTGAATGAGTTCGTGGCATCCCTGGTCGGGGTTGAGACCATTCTCCATGGCAAAGTGTCCGAAAGGAACGGCAGGACTATCATAGCCTCTGTTGCGGGACACCCTATCGAAGGGATCGGCAACATGGATCCAGGTGAAGGGGTCGCCCTGTTCATCCGGCCGGAGAACGTGGTCCTCTCCGCCTTGCGGTCGGGCAACCTCCCCGCGACGAGAAACGTATTCCCCGCAAGGGTCGAGAAGATCACGACGATGGGCCTGTATTCGAAGGTTCGGCTGGACTGCGGGTTTCCCCTGGTGGCCTACGTCCCCAACCCTTCTTTGGCAGATCTCTCCCTGAAAGAGGGAGTCGAGGTGCTCGCTTCTTTCAAAACGACGGCGGTCCATCTGATCCGGCGTGCCGGCCGGGACGGACCCGCACAGCGAACGTGAAGGGGAACCGCCTGTCCAATGGTCGTGGATCTCACCGGAGCAAAATCAGAAGATAGCTCATAGCGAGATACAGAAGAGTGAGCGCGATCACCAGTTTGATCCATCTTGCAGGGAAATATTTCTGAAGTCGCGCACCGCAGTACATGCCTAAGAAACCACCTGCGCCGAAAATAGCGCCAAGCGTCCAATCAGGGGCGATCATCAGTCCCGAGGTGGTGTAATGGGGAGCGATCGAGGCATAGAAAAGGGCACCGGCTATGGAAGTGAGAAAGGTGCCAAGGAGGGTTGCCCCCGCGATCGTGTAAACGGGAAGGTGAAAGAACGAAACCAGGAAAGGCGCGATGATCGCGCCGCCTCCGACACCGTAGACGCCCCCGACGATTCCCACGGCGAAAGCCAGGCTGAACAGGGTCATGGTGTTGAATGAAAACCGTTCGCCGTAGAACTCGTATGCATACTCGGTCAAAGAGAACCGTCTCGTCATGACAACAGGTTTTATTGTCTCTCCCGCCGCGATAGCCCGCCTCAACCGGATAGACCTCTCCCTGAAGCTTCTCTCGGTTTCTTCGGTCTTTGCCTTCTCCTTACCGGTGCTTGCTCTTAAATCAAAAAGGAGTCTCAACGCCATGTAAAGGAGAACGCACCCCATGAAGACCTTGAAGTGCTCCGGGTCCGGAAGGTATTTGATCCTGATGATCGCGCCGATCAGGACCCCGGGGAGTGTTCCGAGGACAGTGATCCAAGCCAAAGGCCAGGCCATCCTTCCCTCCCGGATGTACCGGTAAACCCCGCTGGGTATAGCGACGATGTTAAAGACGAGGTTTGTGGAACTGACGGCAGGGCTCGTGAACCCAAGCACGCTCATCTGAAAAGGCAGGAGGAGAAAAGCGCCGGAGATGCCGCCCATGGACGTGAAGAAAGAAACCACGAATGAAACGGCAAGGGGGATCAAGGGAGAGACTTCCACGCCCGAAGCCGGGAAAACCATGGGATACCTCAATGGGCCGACGGAATCCTGATACGCCTCTGTTTCCTCTAATCAACGCTATCAGCATAGCACCGGCGGAGGCTGATGATCCACGGAAAAAACTCAATTCCTATACCAAGCTGCTGAAAAACGCCCATCTACGGCGTTGCCCTCCATCCTCCGTAGCAGTGCTACTGCGGAGGACGGGTCATCCCTCGTCGCTGCAACGTACTGGTCTGTACGTCTCGCTCCTCAGGATTTCGGGCGCCTTGTATCTGGGCGTTTTTGAGCAGCCTGGGATCAGAGCCTTTTTCAGCAACCTGCTGGTCTCGGGATCTTTGGGACAGGTCTCAGATCTTTACCCTGGCTTTGCGGATGAGTAAATCGGCGAGGATCCCGATCCCGAAAGCCCACGCCATGTTTGGCACAGCCAGGGCGATGCCCGCGATGAGAAGGGCTGCGAAGAACTCCTCATTGATCCTGAGGCTCAAGACCAGCCGAATCGGTAGTGCGCTGCAAGACCGCCAGGACCATGGCGAATACGAGGAATCCCAGGATCAGGTTGGTGTGGTATTGAGAGTAATTTCCGGTCGCGCCTGAAAGGAAGAGCTTCTGGGTGACGATCAACTCGATTCCCTTCTTGAGAAAAATCAGCCCAAGGGCAAGCTGGATACCCCGCACGACCGGCTGCGTGAAAAGCCTGGCGATCCTGTCCACCATCCCGGTCAGGGAGAGAAGAAGCAGGATACACCCGAAGATCATTCCTGCTGCGCCGATCACGGGCTCGGTGACCTGGCCTGGGTACGCGATGGCAATGGCGCCGACAGCCTTGAGAGGCTGCAACGGTACCGGCAACCGGTAATAGAAACCCGTCATGAGATAAAACAATCCAAAAGCAAGAAACACGGTGGTGGGACTCAATTTGTTGATAAGAATCATGCCGACCACGATGGGGAGAAGCGTCCCAAGATCTCCGAGGGACCCGGCCAGTTCGACCCTGTCAAAGCGGAAAAGGGCTTGCGGGGGGTAGGCTTTTCATCGCTCCAACAGGTCGATCAGGAGACATGGCACCTTGAGGTGGGCCTGCCCCGTTTCCAAGAGGCCTTTCCATTCAGTTTCGTCCTCCCCGAGAAACCGCCATTGCTCTTCACAGGCTCAACGCTCATGAAAAGCCCGGCCGCTGTCGGGTCTGCCCAATTAACGCGTAAGATTACCCGGCGGATGTCTCACTGGCAATAACTAAAGTTTATATATACCGGATTTTGAGCCCTGTGATCGGATAAGATTGGATACCGAATATCCTTGATATCCTCTTCCCGTCGAGGTTGGGTCCCTCCTTGTCTAAGAGGCGCTTTGGGGTAAGGAAAGGGCGATTTAATGCTTGATAAGACTTTCGCTTGAGATGATAATCGCGCAATTATTCGAAAACAAGCCCGGTTACGAACGAGCCGAGAGGGAATATCATACTGTGCCGAACATTAGCGAGAAAATGACCGTCAGGCTTGCTCCTTTCGGGATGGATTTTGTGTTCAGCATCTATTATCTCGCAGCACCGCTTCTGCTCATCGATCTTCAGGCCAACCCGGTCCAACTCGGCCTTGTCGGCACCCTGGCAGCGTCCGTTCACATGGGGATGGCGCACCTCATGGGCCACGTTTCGGATTGGATGGGGCGGCGTCGTCTCATCATCTCCGCTCCTGTGATCTACGCTGCAACGTGTCTCCTCATGACCCAGGTGAGAGAGATCTGGGTGATCTTGGCCCTTTCGGTCGTCAACGGCTTTTGCCTGTCGATCTACTGGCCGTCTCTCCAGGCATGGATTGCGGATCGTCAAACCGGGGCTGGACTCGCGCGGAATATTGGGAGCTTTAACCTGTCGTGGACTGCGGCTACGCTTGTTGGCCCAATTCTTTCAGGATCTCTTTACAGCTTCTACCCCCGGCTCCCTTTCTTTATCGCAGCGGCCATCGCCCTGATGCTCTTTTTCCTTGTCTTCACCACGGTGCAGGAACACGAAGCCGTTTCACAAGAAAAGATCGAACCCCCTGATGTGGAAACATCGAAACGGCGCAGCCGGTTTCTTTATGCCGCATGGGTTGCCAACTTTGCTTCCTGGTTTATCCTCGGAAATGCCAGATACCAATTCCCGAAGCTCGCCAGGGAATTAAGCGTTCCCCCTCACATCGTGGGCGTGCTTCTCGGTTTTCTTGGCTTCGCCCTGTTCTTGGGTTTCTATCTTCTCCGAAGGACCGATCGCTGGCACTTCGGGGGGAGCTTTTTGTTTGGCGCCCAGATTCTCGCGCTCCTCGGGATTTCACTGATCGTGGTCTCGGAAGAGCCCATCCTCTTTGCCCTGGCTTTCTTCCTGATCGGTCTATGCTGCAGCATGACCTATTACTCAAGCCTGTATTATGCGGTTCATCTTCTTAAGAGAAAAGGAAGGGGAAGCGGGTTGCATGAGTCCATCTTGGGCGGGGGTGCGGTCTTAGGGCCCATATTGGGCGGTGTCGCCGCCCAGTACGCCGGTCTCCGAGCGCCCTACGTCCTCTGCTTCGCCGTGCTCACGGCCGCTATCGGCTTGGAACTCCTTCTTGTAAAGAAAGACAAGGGTCCTGCGTTAAGGTGAAGCAGGGATGCGCGACCCGGCCGGTGTTCTTGGGCAGGGGGTTGGCGAAAATGTCGTTGAAATGGTCAGGGTTGGGGCGTATAGTACTTTTTTGTGGAAAGGAAGCTGAATTCGCGGGATAGACAGTAAGGAAAGGGGGCGGAGCGCCATTGCTGAAGCCCCTTTCGGATGTAAATCGTTCAGACATGGGGGATGAGCGTGGAGAGGTGAAGGGGTACGGATATCCACCCGGGTCTGACTTTTTTATTGGAGGGGAGTTATGGATACGATGGATAACGTAACGTTCGGAGTCACCATGATGGTCTGCGGAATGGGCGGAACGATCCTCACCCTGTGGATCATGAGTCTCATCATGGCGCTTCTGGGAAAGGTATTCCCGGAAAAGAAGGAGGAGAAGTGAGTCATGGAACAAGCAATTCTCTCAGGCTTGCAGGGCATCATCAATGGATTTCTGCATCTCGAATGGCGAAGTGTGGTCATGCTTTTCTTGGGATTCGTCCTTCTCTGGCTTGGGATCAAGAAGGACTGCGAACCCCTGCTTCTCGTTCCCATCGGGTTCGGCTGTATCCTGGTGAACATCCCTCTTGCCGAGCTGATGGGTGAGGAAGGATTCCTTCGGGTCATCTACAATATGGGTGTTTCGAATGAACTCTTCCCCCTCCTGATCTTCCTGGGGATCGGCGCCATGACGGATTTCGGACCGCT
>JAGUZM010000451.1 GCA_020060805.1 Deltaproteobacteria bacterium
ACTCAGTCCAAGATTTCAAGAGATGACTTCTTAAAGCTCTATTATTCCTGATAAGCTTTACGAACATTGCATTGGCCGAACATGTCGCTCCACCGGTCGCCGATAAAAATAGGCTCCCGGTGAGCTTTTCGTTGGGCCGATGAGAATCAGGAACATGGTACACGGGAAACGACTACCTTTGATACCGAGGTGCATATTCTCTGTTGATGGACAATACACGGGTGTTCTCAAATATTCGTATTTTCGACCAAGGGCCACCTTTAGTGGGAGAGAAGGCGATTTCACTTTCTTTCGTGAGAAATTCGCCAATGGTAGTTACTTCCTGATGAGCAATGCCGGATTGATTGCACAAGCAAAAAAGCCGAACGACATGGGTATCAAGTATGACGTTCAGTTTCAGAATGACGTCTACAAGTTAGTTCCCGGCGACGAGTTCTATGAGGCAAATAGACTTCAGTACGTCGTAAGACGGAATGAACAGGAGCACGGTGAAATCACCGCGTCTTGGAGAAAAATCGAAATAATTTTGGATTCAAGCTTCCCCGTGAGTGCGAAAACAGGGACAGGGCCACGTCTTGAATTGTGAATTACCTATGTACTGTTCCAGACACTACGGCGTGGTGAAATGCAGCTATCTTGCCGGTAGCTCAGGTTTATGTCCACTTGAGAAAATTGATAATACCCAAAGAACAGCAAACTCTGTGATACCCGACAGACAGATCAAAATCTCCGGGATGGGCCTCATTTCATTGCCACGCCGATTTGTACCATCAGAAACGCAATGATTTGAAATTTCCAGGTGCAGTCTATCGAACGGATCAGCATGGTCTAGATAACGATGGCGCAAATCGGTTTGGGGTTACCTATTCCGCCGGGATTCCGATAGCCCTCTGGATAGCTTTTTCAATTTCCTGCATGAGAGAAGGATTGATCGTTCCGGCAAAAGGACCACGAACAAGAAAGGCTTTGTCCAAAGTGGTCACCTGTTCGCACTTTGCCATCAAAGCCTCTTTAAGACCTCCCTCCCCAGCAGGCAACTCCACATGAGTTGGAGCAGGGCGAAGAGTGGTGGAGAGCGGGACGACAATAACATCATTGGCCAAGCGATTCCTAACATCGAAGGAAACAACAAGGGCAGGACGAGCCTTCGAGTCGGAAGGATGTCCTGGGAGCTTGACCAAGTAAATCTCTCCGCGGAGTGGATATGACATTGCCCTATTTATCCCACAGGTGTTTAGCTGAACGAGCTGCCGCCTTGGACCACCGGAGGTCTTCCTTGCGTTCCGCCTCGGAAAGGGAATGATAGTATGCTTCTGTTTGACGCTCAAGTTCCTCTTTCGCCTGGTCATCCAACCACCTGCGGAGGGCGTCCTCTATTACCTGGCTTCGAGAGCCAGTCTCAGGAGCCTCCAGGAGTTCGTCGAGTTTTCGAACCAGGTCATGGCTCAACGTAATGGTGACCTTTGTCTTGGGAGAACGAGCTAAAACAGTAGGCATATAAGCCCTCCTTACTTACTTATTTCCGGTAAGATCATAAGCCATATTGAATTCCATGTCAAGACTCTGCTCCTCCCTTACGCCTGTCTACCGGGCGAGAGATTGGGTTCCAGGAAGAACCGCTCCCCCGGGCCCTAGTGCCTTTTCGATTTCATATGTTCCTCGAACTGTGGTAGTATGCTTTCAGATCGAGGACACGCGATGAGGCCGAAAGAAATCATCTATCCTAAATCGCTGAAAGATATTCCTCCTTCCCGGAGGCATCAGATTACCCGGGACATCCTGTGGTTCTCCAGGTATTCTCCGACCCAGAGACTGGAGCATATAGACAGGGAATGGGCGGAGATCCAGGACTTTATCGGGAAGTTCGGTTTTCAGAGACATGGAACCAGAAAAAGAAGTCAGCTTGCTAGACGTCATTCGTGAGTTTAACCGCCTTGGAATTCGATATCTCATCATCGGACGCAGGGCCGTGATTCTCTATGGTGGACCTGTCCTCACCGGAGACAATGATATCTGGATACACATATCAGACAGGAGAAAAGCTCTTTCTTTCCTGGCAGAAAAATTCGGCCTTGAGCTCTCTCATCCCGCCGATACCAAGAGACCGATCGTCACCGGCTTTTCGGGAATGAAGAAATATGATTTGTTCTTTCACAAGAGCGCCAAAACCATCGAAAACGAGACAATCGAGTTTGATGAATGCTACAGGAATTCAGTCTTAGTCGAAGATCCCGACGAGGACATCCACTTCAGAGTCCCTTCCATTGATGATCTCATCAGGCTGAAGAAGATTAGAAACCCCAACGTGAAAGATGCGCAAGATATTGAATATCTTCTCAAGGCGAAGCAACTCTACAAGAAAACCTGATTCTACGCTAAAACCTGAAGGTGAACCGGGAGCTTGCGTTGTGCACGACCTGCCCGAAGTCCCTGATCCAACGGGTTTCTTCCTCTGATAAGGGACCTTTTTCCCGGATCTCATGAAGGTTCTCCTGGAGTTGCAGACGGTTCTTAGGCCCTGTGAGGACCATGTCCACGTGGGGGTTGGACAGGCAGAAGCGATAGCAATCTCCTGCGGTCATGACCGGGCCGTCCCAGCCTTTCGGCCGCTTGAGCAAACCGCCCCACCGCGTGGCTGTGTACGTGACGACGGCCGGACGCCCCTTGGCGAGATAGGGGAAGACGTCCTGCTCGGCTCCGGGATGAGCGGCGTTATACCGGATCATCAGCATGTCCAGGGGAGAATCCTGAGCGAGCCTCCCCGCCCGTCCCCTGTCATGGATGCTTACCCCGATGGCCCGAACCTTGCCTGACTCCCTGAGAGACACCAGGGCGTCGATCGTGGACTCAGTCATGGCACTCGTCCGGCCGAGCCAAAAGAGCTGGAAAACGTCAAGATACTCCGTTCCGAGTTTCCTGAGCAGCCGCTCGCAGCCGCGCCTGATGGACGAACCGAAATATCCGATGGTCGGCCCGGTTGCGAGGAGGATGGATTCCCGGTTGCGCTTCAGGGCCGCCTTGAGCGGCTCGGTCATCTTGCGCGCGTTGGGAGGCCAAAACACATAGTTCACGCCCTGCTCCAGGGCCCATTCCAGATCAGTTCCGTCAATGCCGTAGTTGGCCGCCAGACCGAAGCGGAACACTTTGCGCCCGAAGGCGGGAACATCCCGGTAGAAAAAATCATCGCTCATGCCTGTGAACCCTTTCCATGCGAAAGACAGTCCTCGCTTCCGTATCTGCTGAGAAGCAAGAGCTTGCTGCTGCACTTAACCTATGTCTGTTTTGGTGTCCCGCTCATTTAGGTGGGCCAGCGGGCCGCGTCCGTAAAATCTCCTTGGGCCACTTCCCTGCCGGGTCCTCCTCTCCCTTGTAATAATCCGCTTTCGAGGAATTCTCGAAAATCTCCCAGAAGGGGAGGACGTTGATCTTCCCCGAGTCGGGATAGTCGCAGACGTCAATGCCGAAGGTTGTCCGGATGTCGAGATAAACGCAGGGTTCGTCGCCGTGATTATAAATCTGGTGAGCACCGGACGGCCCCTCTTCGAAGAAAATGATGTCTCCTTCGGCGACCTTCTGAAATCCTTCTGGCGACCGCAGGGTCGCCTCTCCGGAAAAGATCACGAACAGCTCCTCACAGGCCCGGTGGGAGTGGTAGGGGAATGAAAACTTCCCCGGGTCCAGGGAGCGTACGCGAAACTGAAGGTATTTCGATTTCACGATGTCCCCCATCTGAGGACCCTGATGCCACTCGAAGGCAGAAATGGGGGCCTTTCTCTTCTCAAACTCCATTTCTCGCTTACGGAATATCTTAGGCATTTTCACCTCCTTGCAACGCTCAGCGGGAACGGCGTTTATCCCCTCCAGCGCCACGTTCTCGTTGATCCTTCAGTTTCTTCGGGAGCTGTCGCCCTAATAGTCCAGGCGTTCCCTGATTTCATAGTGCTGTGAGCGCTCATCGAATCGTTCCAGAACCTCCCGTGCCATCGGGGGCACGTAGGCCTTCTCGTAGTCCTCCCCTGCAAACTGCTTGACCGCATCCCAGGAGTCGAACCACATGATGGTGATGAACTCTATCTCCGTTCCCACAGGCCGCCGGAACAGCTGGATGCCTTTGTACCCTGCGACCTTCTTGGCGGCGATCCCGGGGAAGATTTTCTCCTTGAGAAGCCCCTCATACTTGTCCGCATTCCCGGGCTTCGTCCAACCGTGCCAGATCCTTCCGATCATGAGATCACTCCTTTCCATAGCTTGCCTGCTTCCAGGGACGCATTCGGGGTATCCAGCGGGGAACATGGGCTTTGTATTCCCGGTAGGCATCCCCGAACCTCTCTTCCAGGCCCTTTTCCTCGACGAAAGGAAAATAGATTGCGTTTCCGATCCAGAAGACCATCATCCATCCAGCGATGGGCCAGGACCGCAACAGCATGGCCTCGGCCAGGAGCATGAGCAGGACGCCGATGATCATAGGGTTGCGGACATGGCGGTAAGGGCCGCGGACAACGAGTTTTCTGGGAGGGTGCCAGGGCGCAGGGGTTCCCTGGCCGAACGTCATAAAAATCGCGGCTGTCCAGACGGCCAGCCCGAGACCGATGGCACCGGCCAACAGGCCCAGCCAGAAGGAAACCTGACCCGCAGCTGCCAATTTGTATGAAAAACTCCAATCTCCCGCAACCCACAAAATGACGGCAGGGACAAAAACAAGCACCGTGCCGGGCAACACGATGATGGCTTTAACCAGTCCCCAGGCCACCTGCTGGCTCCTTCAAATTCTCCTCCAGGGTATGTCGTGTAACGTTCACCGTGAGCGGTGCGGTTTGCCCCGGCCGGCGCCACGTTTTTGTTTTGCCATGCCACCTTTCCTGGTGTCCGAGCTCGCCACCCTTAAGAAGGCTCCCGCCAATGGGCCAGCCAGAGACCGAGGATAACACAGAAGAGGCCTGTGATGAATAGGAGCGATATCGGTTCAGCCAGGAGCAGGGCGCCCAGGGCCGCCGAGGTGATCGGGCTGAGGGAGAGGAACACGGTGACCTTGGTGGGCGATGAGTGGCCGAGAGCCCAGAGCCAGAGAAAGTATCCGATCGCGCTGCTTCCGCCGATGAAAAGAACGGCCAGCCAACCGCCGAACGTGAAGCGGAAGGATTCTGTGAAGTTCCCTCCCAGCAAGGCCGCGACCGCCAGAAACCCGACGGAGGCGAACATGGCAAAGGCGCTCACCTGAAGGGTTGGATACTTCCTGAGATAAGGCCGGTAGAAAACGCTGCAAAGCGCGGCGCAAAGAGCGCTCGCCAGGACGGCCAGCTCGCCCATCCACCCTGCCCCCTCTGCGCCCTCCTGGACCACCTTCTCGCCCATGGCAAAGGCTACGCCCGCAATCGTCAGCAGCACCCCAACGGTTTTGAGAAGGCTCATCCGCTCGTAACCGATCAAAGAGGCGAAGGTCATGGCCAGCAACGGCACGGAGGCAAAGATGAGCGCGGCCCGTGCCGAGGGGATGAACTGCAAACCATAATTCATCAGAACGATCAGAATCCCAAACTGCCCGATGCCCAGGGCTGCGATGGGAAGCAGGTCGTGACGGTCGAACCACCCCCGGGCAGAATGCCATGCCGGCAGGAGCAGAAGGCAAAAGCCGATGAAGTAACGCAGAAAGGCGAGTGTCACCGGGTCGGTCTGGTCGATCACAAAGCGGGTGGCGACGATCGCGGAACCGACCTGAACGCCCGTGGCAGCCGCAGCCGCCACGGCCAAAAGGTTGGTCTGTTTCTCCCCCGGACCGGTTATAGCTCCAGTTCCCAAGTCTCCCCCTCGACTTTTGAAACCTTTACACGATCCCCCCTTCACTGAGAGGCCGGTTCTCCAGGATTCTCCCGGGGCTGAAAGTGGAGAGATCCAGTTGGGGCTTCAAGCCCAGGATGAGCTCTGACATGTAGCGGCCCACGGCCGGACCCTGCTGAAGGCCGTGGCCCGAAAACCCGTTGGCAAGATAGAACCCTTTCAGTTCAGGCCATTCGCCCAGGATG
>JAGUZM010000463.1 GCA_020060805.1 Deltaproteobacteria bacterium
CACTTCGGGGTCCTCCACCAGGACTTCCAGCATGTCTCCAGGGCTCATACCGTTCAGCACACTCTTGCACTTGAGGAGGCAGACAGGAGAAATGACGCCCAGAAGATCCAGTATGAATGCCCTTTCCATCGCCAAAAACCCGATATTCCCTGTTTTGCAAACTCCATGCCCTGGGGGAGCCAGGCCATCACGATTTTAACCTGCTGATATTTCATCAGAATAAATATTGCCCTTGACGCTGGCCACCTGAAGTGTTTAAGGTGTTTTAACACTTGCTTAAACATGTGAAGGGTCAATGAACATTCAGCAGAACAACCTTTACCTCAAGAACATCCTCAACACGATGAATGAGGGGCTTCTCCTGGTCGCGCCCGACGGAACGATGCTCATGGTGAATAAAGCGTTCGAACATCTCACGGGCTTTGCCTCGGATGAGGTGGTGGGAAGACCGTGCACCCTCCTCAATTGCGATGCCTGCGAGACAACCCTCAAGAAAGACGGCCCCTCGTGGTGCAGCCTTTTTGAGACCGGGGAAGTCGTCAAGAAACGCTGCTCCCTGATCAGGAAGGACGGCTCCTGTCTTGCGATTCTGAAAAATGCCTCCCTCCTCAAAGACGATCAGGGAGTCACCCTTGGCGCGGTGGAGACCCTGACGGACATATCCGAACTGGAGAGGCTGAACCAGGAAGTGCATCAACTCTCCTCGCAACTTCAAAGCGACACGGGTTTTCACGGGATCGTCGGTCAGTCTCAGGCGATGCAAAAAGTTTATCGGGTCATTGAAAAAGCGTCTGTGAGCGACGCCCCGGTGATCATCGATGGCGAGAGCGGGACGGGCAAGGAGCTTGTTGCCAAAGCCATCCATCAATTAGGCCGGAGAAAGGAAGGGCCTTTTGTCCAGCTCAATTGCGCAGCCTTGAACGAAGCCTTGCTGGAAAGCGAGCTGTTCGGCCACATGAAAGGCGCTTTCACCGGCGCTTACCGTCACCGGATAGGCCGATTCGAGGCGGCGCATCAGGGGGATCTCTTCCTCGACGAAATCGCGGATATTCCCTTGGCGACACAGGTCAAGCTCCTGAGGGTGCTCGAGACAAAGCAGTTCGAGCGGGTCGGTGATCATCGGCCCATATCCGTTGACGTCCGGATTATCACAGCGACGAACAAGGACCTTCAAGGGTTGATCGCCCACAAGAAGTTCAGGGAGGACCTGTTTTTTCGCATCAACGTCATCCCGATCCATCTCCCTCCCCTGAGGGATCGCCTGGAGGACGTCCCTCTCCTGACCAGGGTCTTTATCGGTCGGCTCCAGTCGAGAACCCGCAAAAAAATTACCGGAATAAGTGCTGAAGCCATGGACCGGTTCATCAACCATCCGTGGCCGGGGAACGTGCGCGAGCTGAAGAGCGCCCTCGAGTATGCCTTTGTGATTGCCGAGTCGGGCATGATCGGCACGGAGCATTTACCTCCGTATTTGGTGACGGCCGAGGATCAATCGGAGAGCAATATTTTTGCCGAAAGCCACAAAAGCGATTCTGAAAAGGTCGCCCTGATCGAGGCCCTTCGCCGGAGCAAAGGGAATCAATCAGAGGCTGCCCGCATCCTGGGGGTGAGCCGGGTCACCGTCTGGAACCGGATGAGGAAGTATGGGGTTGATGTGAAACGGGTACTCCTTCCCTAGCAGGTTGCTGAAAAACGCTCATCTACTGCGTTGCCCTCCATCCTCCGTAGCAGTGCTACTGCGGAGGACGGGTCATCCCTCGTCATTGCGACGTACTTTCATGTACGTCTCACTCCTCGGCCCGCTGGAGGCGGATAAAGATTGTCGGGCGCCTTGTATCTGAGCGTTTTTGAGCAACCCGCGAGCAGGATGTTTTTCAGCACCCTGCTATAGCAATCAAATCTCGAAGCGATTTTGTGCAGCAGCATTGGGGGGAAACATGGTTGACCTTAAAGAACTGGCAGGCAAGAAACAGGCATTGATCGAGCGACTGATAGGGCTCGATTCGCTTCTGATCGCCTTTTCCGGGGGGGTGGACAGCACTTTTCTCCTTGCCATGGCCCGGCATGTTCTGGGGGAGAAAGCGATCGCCGTCACGGCGACATCGGTCGTTTATCCCGGGCAGGAACTCAAGGATGCCACGACGTTCGCAAAACAGGTGGAGGCAGATCATGTCGTGGTTCGCACAAACGCCCTCAGCCTGGCGGATTTCTCTGCCAATCCCCCGGACCGGTGCTACCATTGCAAGACCCATTTGTTCCTAAAGCTCAAGGACCTGGCCAAGCAAAAGGGCATCACCCATATTGCCCATGCGGCCAACCTGGACGACCTGAAGGACTACCGGCCCGGGTGGAGGGCGGCAGAGGAGATGGGGATTATCGCGCCCCTTGTGGAGGCTCGACTGACAAAAGAGGATATCCGGCACCTTTCCAAGGAAATGGGCCTTCCCACATGGAACAAGCCGACCATGGCGTGCCTCGCCTCCAGGATTCCCTTCGGCCACGAGATTACGGAAAAGAAACTGGTCATGATCCAGGAAGCCGAGACCC
>JAGUZM010000594.1 GCA_020060805.1 Deltaproteobacteria bacterium
GGATGTGGCGTGACGAAGGGTCTGAAAAAAAGTAGAAAGTAAAGCCCAGGTTTACGTAATAGACGGGGGCTGCCCACGGGATGTCGGCGTGGGCCGTGGCGATGGTGAGGGTGTTCTGCTCTTTGACCAGGTCTTCCGCCCATTTGCTGATTTCCTGGACTGTGGGGGACGGCTTGTCAGAAGTCATGGGCCGGGGATTCTCCGTTCTGGCTGAGGATTCTGGCACAAATCCCATGGTGTGGCAAGGGCCGAAGAAAAGCTTACTGTCGATCCTTTCTTGGTGCTTCGTTGGTTTGCCGTCGAGCATCAGTCTCGCAGAAACGCAAGCGTCCGTTTCCACGAAAGGGCTGCCGCCTTTCGATGAAACGCCTCCGGCCGATCTTCCTCGAAGAACCAGTGGGTCGTGCCGGGGTATTCGTGATAACTCGAGACCCTGCCGGCTTTTTCGAGACTCTTCTTGAGTTTATTGACGCTCCCTTGGGAGACCCACTCGTCATTTTCAGCAAAGTGAAAAAGAAACCGGGAATTGCTTTTTGTGTAATCACCGTTTCGCGATGCATAGAAGACCACGGTTGAGGCGATGGGAAGTTCCGGCCGCTGAGCCAACCAGAGCGCCCAGTGTCCGCCCATCGAGAACCCCACCAGGGCGACATGAGGCGCAGTCACCGCCCCGTGGTGAGAGAGATGGTTGGTCGCCGCGATCAGCGTTTTGTACGCCGGCACCCGTCTCGACGCTGTGGCCTCTGCCCGAAGCTTTTTCGCCTCCGCCACCGTGGAGGCAACCTTCCCGGCATAGAGATCGGGGGCGAGAGCAACGAACCCGGCGCGAGCGAAGCGGTCACAGAGGCCCTTGAAAAACGCGTTGAGTCCCCACCAGGAATGGAGGACCACCACGCCCGGCCCCGAACCCGCTTTAGGTATAGCGATATGGTCGAATGGCGTAGTCATAGATGCCAAGATCGAGAATCAGCCGCCACCTAAAGCGTCCGGATGGATTGCGATATGAGCCGGGAGCGCCGGGTCGGCCAAGGCACAGAATTGATCATTCTGTTTTAGGGTGTCAGAAAAGGGTGTGATGGGGGCCACTGCCACCTGAAGCGTGGAATAAAATGCCCCTTTGCTCCCCGTCACCCATCACTGATCACGCATCACCCTTCATTCATTACCCATTACCTCATTACCGTTACCCGATCAAGAGAAGATCGCACGATTTCTTCTGCGCTCCTGGCATTGTTCCATAAAGCCAATGTATTATTCCGGTATTTGCTGTTATACTTCACAACATCGCAAGCCTCTGGTATTTTATGCTGCACGAGTTCCCCCGTTGCCCCTGACAGCAGATTGATCTTTCGGGGGTTCGAAATCCTTTCGAGGGAGTCTTGAGACAGAGAGAAGCCGTGGCGTTCGTTGAAGGAGAAGGGATCAGGGGCGAAGGTTTTGCCTGCGGTAACCAGTTTTTCATGACGCGGCGAAGCGTCATTGAACGAATGCCCAAGTCTCCCGAGTCAGGATCGCAGGAAGAGTCTCACCGGCTCGGGTTCCGTTCACTGAAGAAGACGGGAGGGAGATGTCATGTTCGGACTTGAAGCGCTGGATGTCATGATCGGTCTTGTTGCTGTGTATCTCGCGTTTGGTATGGCATGCACCGCGATCGTCGAGGCAATCACCGCGTGGTTCAATGTGCGGAGCAGCAATCTCGAGGCGGCGCTCAAGGAGTATTTTGCAGGGGAGGTGAGTCAGGGGGAGAGTTTTGTGAAGGCCTTTTACGACCATCCCCTTGTCCAAGCCCTTAGCAAAGGCGCAAAGGGGCGACCATCGTACATTCCACGCGAGATCGTGGGGCAGGTGGTGGAATCGTTGATCATGGCAAGAAATGTCGGGAAGTCTCTTGTAGAGGCTGTTGATTCCTTTCCCGACGCCCCTGAGATAAACCGTGTCAAAGGCATCCTTTCCACATTCGTCACCCGCGCTGCCGGCGATGTCGCCGCGTTCCGCAAGGACGTTGAGAAACACTTCGACGATGCGATGGACCGGGCCTCCGGCTGGTTCAAGCGCTACACGCAGGTGGTGGCGCTGGTTGCGTCCGCCGTGCTTGTGATCGGAGCGAATGTCGATACAGTCGAGATCAGCAAATCCCTTGCCTCCAGCCCGGAGGTGAGGACAAAGACGATGGAAATCGCAGCAGAAATGTTGAAAGATGCAAAAGCGAAGGAAGAGCGGATAAAAACCACTCTCGGGCAGGACAAAGATGCGGTCAAGGAGGCGGTGGAGCGGACAAAGGAATCGTTAGAGGTCTATAACCGAGCGATGTCGGGCATGGAGTCGAGCGGGCTTCAGCTGGGTTGGAAGAAACCTTCCCGGGACAGGGATTTCTGGTGGTACCTTACGAAGGCCGTCGGGTTGCTCGTCAGCATCTTTGCCGTCTCTCTCGGAGCGCCTTTCTGGTTCGACATTCTTCAGCGTTTTATGCAGGTCCGCGCTTCCGGTGCGAGTCCAAGGAAAACGGAAACGTGAAATTCCGATTGAGTCGGTTGCCTTGGTCCGCCTAGCCAGCGCTAGTCAGGAGCCTTGCTTCACTCATCAGCGGGTTAATAGATGGACTTCTCCCACCCCTGTCCAAAGTCAGCGAAAGGCCTCAACTCCGTAACCTCGAAAGTGATCGCGGCGTGGATCATCTTAGCCGCAGCCTCTCCTGCTTTCTGGGCAACTTGAGCCTTAAGGGTGTCGAGCTTTTTTCCGGAGGTCTGGCATTCCGTCATCTTGAGGTAAACCCTGACACCCTTCCATTCGGGCGGCGATTTCCCCGGCTCCATGATCATAAAGACAGCATGGGGATTTTCCTGGAGGTTGGCGAATGTCCGGTTCTTTCCGCAACCCATGAAAACCGTCTTTTCATCGATCATCCGGGCTGACCCAAAGTAGGCCACGTCAACTTTTCCATTTTTGCCAGCCGTGCTCAGGGTTCCCAGCCGGGGCGTTTTGTTGAAATACTCCATCAATTTTGCCGACATAACACCCTCCTCTTTTTTCACCCCATCACGCTTCACCCATCACGTATTACCCATCACTCATTACCGATCACGCATCACTCCTCTTCAGGATCTTTTTGTCTTTCTCCGAGCAGTTCTGCTTTTCCTCTTGCGCGTTCCTCCGATCTCAAGAAGTTTTGCTTTTGCCTCTCTGGCAGTCAAGCCCCTTGCCGACAGAATGGCTGCCCTGGTCTTATCCCGCAGCCTGAGGGCCCCCTCCTTTTTCTCCCAGAGATAAACAGAATGAGCGGTGGTTCCCAACAGCTTTCCAAATTCGAGCTGGCTGAGGCGCAACTTTCCACGGAGACTGCGAACGCCTTTTGATGTTAACCGCGCTTTCCTTGCTTCTTCTTGATCAATCTTCTTAAGGGGTTCAACCCGGTGCTGTTTCATCGCCGATACGAGCCGCTTGTTTTCCTTCTCCAGTGAGACGACTCTTCGCTTCAGATCGGCAACGATCTTCCTCAGTCCCGTGTTCGACTTGCCAATCCCCCGGCTGGCAGCTTTGGCTTCTTTCCTGCTGATCCTCATGATTTCCGCTTTCAGCACTTTCGCGATATTCGGCATAGTCTACGCTCCTTTCGTTTTCATTTTATAACTTGGTATTTTTGTGTCGTATCTATACATGAAACCATAGTTTAATACAACTTTTTCTTTTGTCAGGAAGATCGCAAGAGTTTTATAGCAAAACCATCCAAACTGATCTTTCATCACCCATCACCCATTACGCATCACGCATTACCGATCTCTCATCACCCCTCACCCATTACACATGACGCATTACGCATCACTCATCACGCATCACCGATCACCCATCACGCATCACGCTTGACCCATCACCCGTTAATTTCAATCCATTGATTCGGTCCGATCGCAGCCAACAACAAGAGCGTAGGCCAGGACGGTAAGGAGTAAAGTAATGATACGATGTACGAGCCATATTTCCACGAAACTCCCTGGATCCAACTCAGCGAAATGAACCTGTCGAAAGGTTCAGCACAAGATGTCCCACTACAGGAGTGCCTCTTCGCTTCACGTTCGAAAGCCTTTCCTGTTGACACCCTTGAAAGGTTTCCCTATACTCCGCCACGTCTGAAGCAAAGACTTATCCCCTCACCCGCGAGCAACTTCAGGACAAAGATCGGGCGCGACTGCATCCCTGACTTGGGCTTAATCACAGTTCGCCCCGGGAGGTTGGGGACATTCCTCAAGGGTCCGGGCATGTGCATATGCAAGGATTGGGTGAGGGCGACCATTTGCGGTGAGAAGTGTTCGATATCCTGATCAGAGGCGGGCTGGTCGTTGACGGCTCTGGAACTGCAGGGTTCCGGGCGGATGTGGCCATCGAGGCAGGCTGCATAGCAGAAGTGGGCCCTGTCCCGGGCGCCGATGCGGCAGCGGTCATTGACGCCACAGGCTTGGTGGTCTCCCC
>JAGUZM010000252.1 GCA_020060805.1 Deltaproteobacteria bacterium
ACTTATCTGCGAGGGAAACTTGCCCCCTCCACCGTTCCCCTCGCCTGCGCTCGGGGCCGGGGCTTCCCCCACAGATAAGTCGTGAAAAGACGGCGCCCTACCGCCAGAAAAGGCCCCGGCCCTTCCTGGCGCGCGGCTCGTCGTTATCGGTAATTTTGGGAGTCTAACACGAGGGTGTGCACGGCACAAGATCGAACTGGGGGATAGGCGTGAGGGGTTCCAGGGTCGGGAAAGGGGAGGAGAGGCGCAGAAAAAAGCAGAGCCATTGCTGGCTCTGCTTCGAAAGGAGGGTTAGGTTGTTAGTGGATTAACCCAGGGGCAAAAGGTTTGGTTTGGTTGTTGGTTGCCTCGTCAACGCGGTGGCTTTTACATCTACACTTTTTCTATGACACTTCCCAAGAAGCCGTTGTTTAATGCCGGTAAAATTCCCTTTTTAGAGGTGTTATGAGAACCACCGACAGAAAAGATGCACGCACATCCGAGAAGGTCTTAGCCTGTTTCCATTCCCTGAGCCCTCCCCTTCGCTTCCTGACCCCTTGCGGCTGTGAGGAGGTACTCAATTAGGTTAATATCATACCTATATTTTATAATTTGTCAAGCATTTTATTTATATTACATATAAATTATGCATAATTTGTATATTTTGCGATGCCGTCGCCGGGAAGCCACCATATCCTGTATGATTTCGGGGTGATTTCGCCCAATCCTGGGTGTACCTCCAAGGCATCGTCGTTTCCACGAGATAAAAAAAGCAGGGCCTTCAAAGCCCTGCTTTGCCTTTCAGTCGCGTCAGGTCTCAAAGAGACATCAGGCCTGTCCGGCCGCCTTCATGCCTGCCTCAATGCCCTTGCTGAAATCGGTGAGCACGGTCGTCACGCGAGCGCCGAGATCTTTGTCAACGAGGAAGAGCCCGTTGTTCCCCTCCGGCCCGGCGCCCACAAGCTTCAGTTGGGCGATGATGTCATTGTCATTCTCTTCCTCCTCGATCTGCTCGGTCACGTACCATTGGAGAAAGATCTGGGTGGCATGATCTTTTTCAGCAATCGCCAGGTCTACCAGGTCATGGATCGATTTGGTGATGAATTTTTCATGGGCGAGGGTCTTCTCGAACAAATCGAGAGGAGATTCGAAGTCAGAGGGCGGTTCTTTGACGGCCGCCAGGTTCACCCTTCCCCCTTGCCTCAGGATGTACTCGTAGATCTTCATGGCATGCAGCATCTCTTCATGGTACTGAACCATGAACCAGTTGGCGAAGCCTTTGAGGCCTATGGAGTCGCTGTAGGCGGACATCGCCATGTAGAGGTATGCCGAGTAGAGTTCTTTGTTCAAATGCCCGTTGAGGGCTTTTTCCATCTTTTTGCCGATCATAGATTCCCCTCCTTTGTCGATTCATCAAGAAGTCAAATGCCGGGTTCGTTTGATGGGTGTGAACCGATTCTTGGCGCCTAAATTAAGTACCCTATTTTCCGTTGTCAAATCTGTTTAGGGGAGAGGGAAAGATAAGCGCTTAATGGATGGTGAGAGGAAAACGCAGGGACGGACACCCCTTCGGAGAGGCGAAAAGGCGAAGGGGCGTGACACCTCAGTAGGGAAATTTCTTGAAAATCTCCTTCACCCCGTACAGGGCGAATTCATCGGCGGTGAGCCACTTTCCTCCCATTTCAAAAAAACCCTTGGCTTGAAGAATATTTTCCGACAGGGAGCGCTGGGTTTCGGAAAAGGCGTCGCTCCACAGGATCTTCCCGGAGGCGACATCGACGAGATGGAGGGCGAAGGCGACGGAAGCAGGGCTTTCAACGGCGACGGGGCTTCCTCTTCTATCCATGTACCTCCAGACGTTGCCTACGAGGACGTAATCGGCGCCAACCCGCTTGCCGAGCTGCCTGGCGACGATCGCGGGCGTATCCTTGGTATCATCTATCCGGAGGCGGGTGTACTCTTCCATCATCCGTGAAAAAGGAACGGCCATGTCCTCGTGCCGCCTCTCCAGGGCTTCCTGAACGTAGTGGGTGAGCGTGCGGTCGCACCCCGGGATCAGGCTCTGCGGGTCAACGACAATCTGACAGATGGGGCAGTTCAACACGCCGGATAGATCGGCCCCAAAACGACCGAGGAGGAAAGGCATGACAGCGATTTTTTCACGCTTCAGGACAGGAGTGGCCGGCTCGCTCTGAGCCGTCGCTCCAGGAGTCGCCTGCAGGAATAGACACGGGATCAGCAGCACGAAGAACAGCCAACCGGCAAGCCTGCCGGCTGAAGTTTTTGTCGTCTTCGACTTTTCGTCCACGGAAGCTCCTCCTTGTGCCCCGCCCTGAGCGAGGGAGACGGTCGTCACTTGCCTTTACGGAAAAGATAAGCCAGCCGAGTGGTCAAGGCAATGGAGGTACAGAGACAATAAATCATGCTTTTGAACGTGGAGGAGAGGTGGTTGTACGCTTTTTCAAACTCCCGAAGATCCACCTTGCTCGCCTTGATCCCTCTCGGGGCAACCACCATCGCGTTACGCGGTTCATGCCCCGTATCGATGAGGGGGATGTTTCCGAAGATGTCGTCCTTTTCCAGGGCGACGAGGGGCAGAACCGTGTTATCGGATTGTCCCACCACGTAGGCCTCCCCCTCTGTCATGATGTAGGCTCCGGCACTCGTAGACCCTGCCGGGATCAACACCTCGCAACCCTTCGGGAGCGCCATGGGTGGTTTCTTGAGAAACCACTCCACAGCCCTGTCTGAAATCATTCGAAGCCTTCGATCCAGGCTGCCGAGGGCGCTCCTGAACTCGTTCGACAGGGTCCTGAACTCTCCGGCCAGGCGCTGCGTGTCGAGCAGGCCGAGGCGCGCGTCTCCCTCGGCGGTGACGGTGGCGCTCCTGGCAAGGTCCTGAAAGGATAGGCAGGCGAAAGTCCCGATGAAAGAGCCTTCTCCAAGCCGTGCAATGGTGAGCGGGCCTTGGGGCGTCTCCCGTGTCACCGTCGCCGTCCCCTCCAGAATGACCCACACCCATTTCCCGTGGCTCCCCTCTTTGACGACGACCCTCCCGTGGTTGTATTCCTCTTCCTGGACGATGTAGAGGTAGTCCACCATGCTTCCCTTGATCAGGGGCAGGTTGCTCTTCTTGCCGCCTCCGCCGCTCCGTTTTCCCTGAGAAATCGTGTCGACCGAAGAGGGCCCCAGCTTTTTTATGGCCCCGTCG
>JAGUZM010000073.1 GCA_020060805.1 Deltaproteobacteria bacterium
CCATGAGGGTGGTTTGGCGGGTGGCTGGAGACGGCGTACAGCGTGGCGTCACCGGGTCGCGCCTTCTGCCCCCCACCGACCCATAAGAGCAACTCAGATACCCCCCGTTATCCCGCAACTCGCATGAGGAGGATTGGATATGAGACCCAGATGGATCCATCACATGAATAGAACAGCAGTGCTCTCTCTACTGGCCGCAGGCAGCCTTTGCGGTTGTTCCATGGGTCCCAGGGCGCTCAAGGGGAACCGATTGGATTACAACGTGAGCGTCCAGAAGAGCAACAACGAGGAGCTGCTCCTGAACCTAGTGCGGGCAAACTATATGGAGCCCCTGTTCTTCCTCCAGGTGGGATCTATCTCCTCCTCCTTCAGCTACGAGCTGGGCGTGGGCGGAGAGGCTACCTTCTTTGACAGGGACAAGGCTCCCGCTTTCTGGAGCGGCAGGGGCACTGCCGGCTTCTCGGAAAGACCCACCATCACCTACACGCCGATCCAGGGCGAGCAGGCCGTGAAGCAGTTTCTGGAGGAGATCTCCCTAGAGCGCTTTGTGCTGCTCACCAGGGCCGGCTGGAACATCGAGTCCCTTCTGTGGGTGATGGCGGACCGCATCGGTGAGCTCGCCAATTTTGACCCCGCTATGGCGGGGGAGGCGGAGGCTCCATACCTCAGGTTCCTGCAGTTCAACCGATTGCTTAGCGGGATCCAGAAGAGGGGGGACCTGGAGGTCGCACCCCTGGGAAAAGACGGGAAGGTGCTTATGCAGTTGCGATATGCCGATCCCCGGGAGGCCGAGGAACTGGAGTCCCTCCTGGGGGTGCGACTCGACAAATTGCCCGCTGCGGGCGGGAAGTCCGTTGTGGGCCTCGTTCTGTGCCCCACCCGGGATCTCAGCGACACAACGAGAAAGGGGGAGGCGGGGATCGAGGTCCCTGTCCGTTTGAAGAGCTGCTTCGGGACCCTGTACCATCTGGCCTGGTTCCTGGGTGTCCCCCCGGAGCATGCGGCAAAGGGCCTCAACCGGAAGGCGCCGCCCTTGCCTGAAAGGTTCTCCCAGTGGAAGGGACCTCACTCGGGTCTTGTGCAGGTTCACAGCAGCGACCTTGCGCCCGAAGGTGCCTTTGTGGCCGTTGCCTACCGCGGGACCTGGTACTCCATTGCCGACGATGACGTTCGATCCAAGAATTTTTTTGTGCTCCTGGGCACGCTCTTTTCGCTCCAGGCAGGGGAGATTCGGGCCCTGGCACCTTTGCTTACCCTGCCGGTGAACCGATAACAAGGAGGTGAAAAACGATGCATGGCATGAAAAAGTTGTTGGTTGCGGTTCTGTTTGGGGCGATCGGTTTTGTAGCCCCGAGGCCCGCGGCTGCACAGCCGAGATCGCTAGATTCCATGCTGCAACCATACCTTTCCAAGTACGAATTGCCGGCCCTGGCCGCGGCGGTCGTCAAAGAGGGGGTGATCCTTTCCGCCGGCGCGGTCGGCACGCGCAGGGTTGGGACGCAGGAGCCTGTGACCCTCCATGACCGATTCCACATAGGCTCCGATACCAAGGCCTTCACCGCCCTGCTGGTGGCCATGATGGTCGAAGAGGGTAAACTCCGGTGGAACTCGAGCGCGGCGGAAGTGTTTCCGGAGCTTGCGGAGAAGATGAATCCCGCCTGCCGCCCGGTGACGATCGAGCAGCTTCTGTCCCATACCAGCGGGACCCCAACGGACAACGAAGACATCATGAAGCTTTATGTGGAGGCCATGCTTCAGGACGGGAATCTGGACGAGATGCGGTATTTCCTGACCTCACAATGGAGCAGGCGATCCCTGG
This sequence comes from Deltaproteobacteria bacterium, assembly GCA_020060805.1. GTDB lineage: Bacteria > Desulfobacterota > DSM-4660 > Desulfatiglandales > HGW-15 > JAHECH01. Next base: position 1,820 of record JAGUZM010000073.1, read on the forward strand.
AGCCCGATCCGGGAACGAAATTTTCTTATTCCAATCTGGGATACTCGGTGGCCGGTGCCGTTCTTGAGCGTGTTTCGGGGAAGACCTGGGACGAGTTGATAAGGGAGCGCATCTTCGTGCCCCTCGGACTGAAGACCGCCGGTCTCGGCCCGCAATCTTCCCTCGGCAAGGTGGATGCTCCCCTCGGACATTCCTTTGTGGGTGGGAAGGTGAAGGCGTTTCTGGCCGGACCCAACGGCGATGGCCCGGCCATCATCGGGCCTGCGGGGATTGCGCATATGTCGATCATGGATTTTGCCAAATGGGCCGGGTGGAACGCAGGGCAGGGAAAGCGCAAACCGGTCCTGGTGAAGCCGGAGATGATCCGAAAGCTCCACACACCGGTCATCGACATGCCTGAGAAAAAGGACGCCGCGCCCGGGACTCCGGCTCGGGGCCGCTATGGCCTCGGATGGGGCGAGCTTCCCGAACGCTGGGCACCCTACCCCCTCATCTATCATGGCGGGTCGAACGGCATGAACCTGGCCCACATCTGGCTGGATCCGGGGCATGACTTCGCCATGGTTCTCGCCACCAATGTGGGAGGCCTGAAGGCCAATCAAGCACTGCTGAGCCTTGTAGCCGAGCTGTATGCAAGGTTTTCCAAAATGAAGGCAGAATCCAGGGAAGCCGAGGGATCGGCTCACGGCCCCTGACAGGACTCGTTCTCTCTCCTCAAGGAGCGATGGAATCAGGGTCCCTTTTCTCTTGACAGGGTCCCCTGATGCCTATGCTTGCTTGGATATGTGCGCTATGTGGCAAGCTATGACAACCCTGAGATGCGGACAGGCCGGCGCTGCAATTGTCTCCCAGCTTCCTTACCCTCGTTGTTTCCCTGAAATTCTCGCGGACTAGGAAGTAATAATATGGTGTACGTACCTCATTTGCCTCACGAAGGACCACCGCATCATGCATCTGCTACGCCATTGACACACAACGCGAAAATCGCCTATACTTTGGCCAAAAAAAAGGAGTCCTCATCACCCGGAAAAATGAGCGGCTGCTCCTACTGCCGAAAATC
>JAGUZM010000013.1 GCA_020060805.1 Deltaproteobacteria bacterium
AACTGGCAGTCTATTGCAGACTGACTCAAGACTGAAGAAGTCGTACCAGCGGATATATTCTTCTCTGACTATGCGCCAAGCAAAGACTTGACCCCTATATGACCCCTATATGACCCCTATACAATGGGAATCCCAAGCGGACGGGTTCCGCCCGTGTCCTTGGGGATCTCCACCCGCCGGACCGCTAAGGGTTGATAAGTGCCTGCCAGTAGCGATTCACGGGTCTTTTCCCAGTTCTTGCGGGCGGAGTCGGGAAACTCCTCGATGGACATCCCATCAACACCGTGGGCGCCCTTATTAGACTTTACCCGTTTCCACGCTCGCTGCATGTTTTGCCGGGAAAGCATCCGTTCCAGCAGGTGATCTTTTGGGTCGAGCGGTTCCATGACGTGCCCCATGTTCACTCCTCCTTCGGATTCATTGTGTCATGAGAACTCATAGAGGCTCCTTCCCTGTTCTCTGTGTTCGGCCCTTCACCATGTCCCGGACATTACTCCGGGCGTTGGGCTACTATGGCCTCGGCTGACTTCTGCCCGATCACGTCAGGGATCGCTCCTTGACGCGCTATGTGTGCCTGGCTGTTTGCTGCCTTGTTCGCTCGCATTGGACGGCAGCACTCCTTATGCGCCCAGGCTTGTTCCACCAGTGGCCTGACTGGTCATTTATGCAGCCCAGCATCACATGGCCAAGTCGGACAGATCTCCCCGGATAAGAACGTGAACTGTCGCTACACAACCGCGGCATTTACCCTATCTCCCGAACCCAAGGCTTCGTTATGTCGTGCCCATTCGACAGGCTCAGGGCACCCTGAGCAGAGCCGAAGGGTGCTAACTTGCCTGGAGACTGGGCCTTGTATGCCATTTCTGTTCGTCGGCTCATAGCTTTGCGCTCCGGCTTCCTTTGGACGGTCCCTCACGGTTCCGCCCTTGCCTTCGGCTAGTACTTATGCAAATGTGGAAAACACACTTGCAGGAATCATGTACAGGGGACTTACACCCCATAAGTTCACGCCCATGCCGGGCGTACCACAAACGGATGCACTCGATTCCAAATGGCACGGCCATTTGGAACGAGTGATCCATGCCGTTGGGGTCTCCGGCCATTCAGTTTTGAAGGTGGTCTCAAATTGCGATCACCTATCTGATGAGGGAGAATCTGAGACATGGCGGAATCGAAAGCTGTCGTAAAAGTGGGCAGTATTCAGCAACGCATCTTGCTCGTCCGCGGCCTCAAGGTCATAATTGATGCAGACCTTGCCGAGTTTTACGGGGTCCCGACACGTCGTCTGAATGAGCAGGTTAAGCGCAACCGGGAGCGATTCCCGGAAGACTTCATGTTCCGGATCACGCCTGACGAGAAGGCTGAGGTGGTCGCAAGTTGCGACCACCTCAAGAAGCTCAAGTTCTCGAAGGCCCTTCCATTTGCATTCACAGAACACGGAGCCATTATGGCGGCTGCCGTTCTGAACTCACCCAGAGCCGTTGATGTCAGTGTCTTTGTCGTCAGGGCTTTCGTCCAACTCCGCGAGGTCATCTCAGGCCACCGAGAGCTCGCTCGCAAACTTGCTGAACTCGAGAGAAGACTCTCCGATCATGACGGCCAGATATTGGCCTTGGTCGAGGCGATAAAGCAGCTTATGGATCCAAAGCCACCGCCAAAGCCAAGAAGGATTGGCTTTTGCACAGAATGACCCCAATCGGGTAAAGGGGGGCTTTGAACTCCCTCTCCCCACATTTACTCGCCATCGGCGAGTTTACTCGCTCGCCAGGGGTTTACTCGCCTATGGCGAGCGAGTAAACCCCTGGCGAGCCAGCCCCGCTAAGGCGGGATCTTCGGCTTGCTTTCGGCTAGTACTTATGTTAATGATATCAGCCAGTAACAGGATTCACGTACTGGGGACTCCCCGCCAGGAGGGTAACCCCGCCTCGCCATCGCTTCCAGCGAAGGCGGGTCTGATCCGGCCAGTAAATCATCCTTAATCAAAGGAGCCATTGCATGAGGACAAAAGGTTTTCACCGCATTTTATTGAACCTGTTGATTTCCGCATCCATCGTGGTAATACCCATGCCATCGGCGTTGTCGTGCACCCGTGCGGTCTACTTCGGCAAGGAGGGTCAAACCGTCACTGGCCGGACGATGGACTGGTTTGAGGATATGCAGTCGAACCTCTATGTCTTCCCGCGCGGTATGGACCGGAACGGCGGCCTCGGCGACAAGTCGTTGACGTGGACCAGCAAGTACGGCAGCGTCATCACCTCTGTCTACGAAGCCGGCACCGCGGATGGCATGAACGAGGCCGGCCTCGTCGCCAACCTGCTGTATCTCGCTGAGTCGGAATTCCCAGCACTGGATGACACGCGGCCCGCCATCGCCATCAGCGCGTGGGCGCAATACTTCCTCGACAATTTCGCAACCGTTGAGGAGGCCGTCGCGGAGGCGCGCCAGGAGAAGTTCCGCATGGTCACCGTTGCCTCCCCAAACGGGGTCAAGGGCAACGTTCACCTCTCGATCTCCGATGCCTCGGGCGACTCAGCAGTACTTGAATACATCAAAGGCAAACTCGTGATCCATCACGGCAGGCAGTACCAGGTAATGACCAACTCACCGATCTACAGCGAACAACTCCCGCTGAACGAGTACTGGAAACAGATCGGGGGCACAACGATGCTGCCGGGCACCCACCGCTCCGCCGACCGTTTTGCCCGCGCTTCGTTCTACATTAACGCCGCGATCCAGTCCGCCGATCCGCGCGAGGCCATCGCTGCCGTCTTCAGCGTCATGCGTAACGTTAGTGTCCCCCGAGGCATCAGCACGCCGACCCAGCCCAACATATCGTCCACCATATGGCGTACGGTTGCCGACCAGAAGAACAAGGTCTACTACTTTGAAAACACCGCCAGCCCCAGCCTTGTGTGGGTGAGTCTCAACCAGATTGACTTCAAGCCGGGCTCGGGCATCCGCAAGGTCACGCTCCATGGTAATCCCGGCCTGGGTGGCGACCAGACGACAAACTTCAAGAAAGCCGAGGCGTTCAAGTTCTTGGCACCGCATTGAGCGCAGGTTGAATTTGGCATTGCATCGTGACAAGACAACGGCTCGAAATGATGAAGTGATCGTTCGAAAACGGCCCTGTTTTAGGTCTTAGGACACTATTTTTGCCACTCAAATTGGCCTTCTAAGAAAAGGGCAGCCACTGAGTTGGCTGTGTAGCAGTTCATTAAAAGGCGATTTTGAGGTATGAAAAACGCGGTTTAGGGCTTGAAAATACCTGCTTTTGGAACGATAATCGTTGAATATTAACCGAGTAGCTTGGTCCGAACAGCTTAACTGACAAAGGAGGTGTGAGATGGCCCTATACGTAATCCTCAGTCGTTTTTCTCCAGAGGCATTCAGGACCCCGAAAGAGCTTAGAGAATTAGCGAAGAAGGTCAGTGAAAAGATCAAGGCTGATTGCCCGGGGGTCAAGTGGAAAGGAAGCTATGCCGCACTCGGTCGCTTTGACGTTGTTGACATTGTCAAGACGGACGATCCCAAAGAGATCGAGAAGGTGACCATGATTATCCGGGCCTATGGGCATTCCACGACCGAGACCTTGCAAGCCATACCCTGGAAGGAGTTCCTCGGAAGTCTCAAATAGGTCATGGGTAATCGGTGATGAGTGATGGGTGTTGGCTCAGGCCACGGGACGTAATCGATATGACCCGAACCCTGTCGAAGTTGCCCTCTAAAACGGGCCCATATCGAGTTCTTCTTAGGCAATAAAGCTCTGTTCAAACTCGTTCCCTACGCGGCCCTGCACATGGTTATATAGCGGCGCAGCTAACTTGACTGGGACCGGATACGCGGCACACCGGCGAAGGGCGCTGTACGGAGGCATTCGAAACGGCCATGAATAGAAGAAGATTTCTGAAATTTTCAGCCGCGTCTCTGGGCGCCGTGCTCTTAACAGGGGTTATCTACCGGCTAGCCAGGCCCTCAGACCCGCTTCACGACTTTTACAAGAGCACGGAAAAGGTCCTGGCGGCACGCTTCGGGAAGGAGCGCGCAGCGGAGATCATGAAGGATGTCCGGGCAAGGTACGCTTCTCTCATCCCTTCGGTGCCCTACATCGGGGGCAAAGAAAACATGTTCACCGAATGGCTGACGTACGGGGTCTTCTACCTGGCAGTCTACCGAGCGCTGAAGCCCCTGGGGTCCTCGATTAACGGAATCGGCGAGGTTATCTACAAAACCTACGAAGACATGGCGGATTACCCAGAGTGGTTCCTGAGAATTGTCAGCAAACTGAAATACGGGGAAAGGTACGTGTCGCGGCTTAAGCTGGCCGCAGAGCAATCCCAAAAGCGCCAGTATCCCGGGGGCTGGGTGTGCACCTTCGTCGAGGGCGACGGAAAAGAGTTCGACTATGGGTTGGATATCACGGAATGCGGGATATGCAAGTTCTATTCTGCCCATGCTGCACAGGAATTAGTGCCTTACATGTGTCTGAGCGACTATGTGGTGAGCAAGGCTTTTGACAGGGGATTGGTCCGGCACCAGACCGTCGCCGAGGGAGGCGACAGGTGCGACTTCCGGTACAAGAGAGGGCGGGAAACCTTTGTGTACCCTTTGCGCGATGGATGGCCACCCCGGTTTTCCATCAAACGGTGATATCATTCGAGAGGGTGTCAAAAGCCCCGAAGGTCACTCGAAAATCCAGAGCTGCAAGAACGCCTTCTGATAGCGTCGTTAGCAGAGAACGTCACTGAGGAGGCGGCGACGTCATCTTTTCCTTGGCCTTTTGCAAGCTGTCATGAACCGGTTTGTTGTCAGGGTTGATTTCCAGCGCCTTCTCCCATTCCTTCATCGCCTCTTCGATTCGCCCCTGCCTGAAGTAGACATTCCCAAGGTTGCCGTGAGCGTCGGGATGACGAGGGTCAATGCTCAAAGCCATCTTGTATTCCTCGATGGCTTTTTCCAGTTGACCTTTATAGAAATACATGTTGCCCAGGTTGCTCCGGGCGTTGGCATTTGCAGCGTTCAGGGCAATCGCCTTCTGATAAAGGGCCATCGCCTCATCTACCCGGCCAAGATGATAGTAGACGCTTCCAAGGTTGTTGTAACCGTTGTCGTTCTCCACATTGATCGATAGGAGTTTTTCGAGATACTCTTTTGCTTTTTCCATCTGCCCCAGGTGATAGTAACTGTTTCCCAAATTCTGGTAGGCCCCTTCGTGTTTGGGATCAAGGGCCAGGATGTTCTCGTATTGCCGAATCGCCAGGCCATAATGACCTTGATTCTGGTAAAGGTTGCCGATGCTGAGCCGGATTTCGCAGCTGGCTTTATCCAGGAAGAGCGCTTCTTGATACTCTCGAAGGGCCTTATCATAAAGCCTCATCTTGGAATAAGTGGTGGCGAGATTCCGGCGGGCGTTGATGTTTTGAGGGTCCAATTGGATCGCTTTCAGAAATTCCTTTTCCGCATTCTGGTATTGACCCTGGTTGAAATACACCGACCCCAGGTTGCTGAATGCCACAGACCGGCTGTCCAAGAACCTAAAGTAGCTGAAGTTACCGTTGACCAGGACGAAGAGAATGATCAGGGCTGTGAGAATGACGCCGAGGGGTTTCCTTTCCCCTTTCACAACCATCTGCTTCAAGGACCATATAGCATAAGCCGCCATGATCACCAGGCAAGGCACCGCGGGGAGACGGTAACGATCTGACACGAAGAATAGAACCACTGAAGCCGTGTATGCAGTGATGAACAGAAGAAGCAGCGAAGCGTCATCCCGCCTTTTCAAGACCAAGGCGATGCCGATGAGGGCAAGGGGGGAGATGAGACCAAAGGAAACAAGGGGCAATCGCATGACAGGGATGAACTGCCTGCTGAACCCATAGTTGATATTCAGTGCAGGTTCTTCATGTCTCCAGAAAAGAACCGTTTTCTTTACCCAGAGTGCGATGGCGGAGGCAGAATGGTTGACGATGAAGTCGGTCCCTTTCCTCTGCCAGTACCCAGAAGCCTCATGCGGTGTCAACGCCCTGCCGGTTTCCTTTTCAGCATACCGGATCGATTCCCTGATTTGGGTCACAGCGGTCGTGGCTATACCATGGGGGGAAATGAAAATGCCGTTCCCTTCAGGGTTGTTTCCGATATAAAAATTGAACCCGCCCTGAACTGAAAAAGGGGTGAATTTGCCGGAAACGGCATGACTTCTGTATGCCATACCGGATAGGACCAGAAGAAATCCGGTGCAGAACAAAAGGCAACCCTTCGCAGCTCCAGCAATGCCCAGCCTTCGCTTCAGGCGGAAGAAGAACCATGCTGGGAGCAAGATGAAAAAGAGGATGATATTGGGCCTTGCGGAAAACACGATGGCCAAAGCGATTCCAGCTGCCAGGAACACCATCATGTTTTCACGCTTTTCACCGTAGACCATGGCGGACAGAAAAAGCAGGAGAAAGAAGAGATTTGCCGTAGGCTCAAGGAGGATTCCGGTATAGAAAATCGTCAGACCGTAAAAGCTGTAAAGGACGGATGCGATGATCCCCACGGGCCGATTGAATGTGCGGGAAGAGACGTAAAAGATGAGGAGGCAGTTTACGATGTCGAGAAAGCCCTGTATCCATATGACCGCGACATGGGAATGCCCAAAAACAGAATAGATGGCCGCGAGAAAAAACGGATAAAAAGGACTTAGGTAGATGGCGTCTTTATGAAATAAGTTCCCTTCCGAGATATGCTGGGCAAAGGCGTCGAACTCCTTGGAATCGACGCTGAGTCCCATGAATATTGGCGAGGAGTTGAGCTGAACGAGGTAGATGATTCGGATAGCCAAGGAGATGCTGGAAATAAGGGCCAAAAGTGGCGGGATCGCCGACGTAAAGGGCCGCCTGGATTTGCTCTTGGTTGTATCCTTTGCCGTTCTTGCCGGCAGGACATCTGTCTGCTCGTTCCTCTTTCTTCCCATGGCCGAGGGTAATGAAATATCTGCTGAATTCTTCTCTGTTCAGAATACAAAAGCTTTTTCACGGACTCTTTAAGGATATTCTTTTCCAAGGGGAATTACAATTTCGGTTTTGGTGCAAAGGTCTTCGCGATGGTTGTCGATTTTTGAGCCCTGGAAAAGTCTTCCTCAGTTGGCAGGACTGAAGGCCCAATCTTTTTGGGTCCCTGTTTTATTCAGGCCGTCCCGTTGACGATGATGGGATACTTATGTTAAAGA
>JAGUZM010000287.1 GCA_020060805.1 Deltaproteobacteria bacterium
GAGACGAAAAGCACTTGCCTGATCTTCGATCGTTGCTTGGGAGACCAAGTCAATCACATCGTTACGGCCGTAGGCGATCCAAAGGCGTTCAGCCGTTTCAAGGTCGTCATGCCGACGTTTCACAGAAATCTTTTGGTCTACACGCCCTTGCCCGAGCCTTCCAAGGGGATAGAGGACCGTTCCACGGAAAAACGAGCGATCGATATGACCATCCAAAATGCGGTGTACCTGCTCCCGGATATTGATTTTAGGAAGCACGTGATCGCTTCCTTCTCAGCCTTGGCAGCGCGCAACGACCGGGGGGATTTCATCATCGAAGGGTCCGGCACGTACCCGCAATTCGTGAATGTGGCCCTTCCCCCGCCGGGCATCACCTCCGCGCCCGCAATCGGTCGGAGGGTGGTTGAAATCCTGGGAAAGGCGGGCTTGCCCCTTGTCGAAAAATCGAATTTCAACCCTTATCGCAAGGCGATGAAAAGGATCCGGGACGTCTCTCCCTCGATGATGGAGGAGCTGGTGCACCGTGATCCTCGTCACGGCCGTGTGGTCTGCCGCTGCGAGAAGGTGAGCGAAGGGGAGATCATCGAGGCCGTCAGGAGGGGAGCCACAACCTTGGACGGCATCAAATTTCGGACGAGGGCGGGTATGGGAAGATGCCAGTCGAATTATTGTTGCCCCGAAGTCGCGGCCATTCTGGCAAGAGAGCTGCAACTCCCCTTTGTCAGGGTCACCAAGAAGGGGCATGGCTCAGAGTATACGGTTCGAAAAGGTAACGAAAAGCATGGCAAATGAGACCTCTATCCCTCTCGACGTGGCGGTCATCGGGGGCGGGCCTGCGGGCATCTCAGCCTGTTTGGAGCTGTCTAATTCACCCGGGTTGAGGGTCGCACTCCTTGAGGGTGATCGGGAGCTGGGCGGGATGCCCCGGTCCTGCCACGTCTTCTTTGGATTACGCGACCGGAAAAGGGTATACACAGGGCCTGCTTATGCGCGAACATTGGACAGGCTTGTCCGAAGAACGCCCTTCCAGATCTACACCGGCACGAGGGTGCTGAACATCGTTCCTGGCAATCCCGGCGAGGGGCACCGGTTTCTCGCCCTGTCCCCTGAGGGGCCCAAACCCTTCCAAACCCGTTTCCTTCTTCTCGCCACCGGATGCTTCGAAAATTCGCGTTCCGCCAGGCTGATCCCAGGCGCCCGGCCGGCAGGGATCTACACCACCGGCACTCTCCAGGATCTGGTCAACCTCCGCCGCTTCAAGCCGGGAAATCGCGCTCTCATCGTCGGGAGCGAGCATGTCGCCCTATCGAGCGTCCTCACCCTTCGACGGGCTGGCACATCCATCGCAGCCATCGTTGAAGAAGAAAAGGAGCTTCAAACCTACCCTCTTGTCGCAGCCTCGGTGAGCCGCATCTTCGGCGTTCCCGTCTACAGAAATACATCGGTCAAGGCCATCCTGGGGAACAAGAGGGTGGAGGGGGTTGAGCTGGCCCTGGGAAAGAATCGAGAAGCACTCCAAATCGAATGCGACACGGTCGTGATGACCGGCAGATTCCGGCCCGAGTCTTCATTGATCGACGGCACTTCGATCGAGAAAGATCCTTCCACGGACGGGCCGGCGGTCGACATGGACCTCATGACTTCCGTCCCGAACATTTTCGCGGCTGGAAATGTCCTGAGGGGAGCTGACATGCACGATCTGTGCGCCCTTGAAGGGAAGCTTGCCGGTCGGAGTATTCTCAAAAGACTGGAATCCGGCGAAACCGGGGTGGAACCAGGCACACCGTTCAGGGCTGAGCGCCCCGTACGATTCGTGGTCCCCCAGATGATCCATCCGTCCCGGATTCGCAAGCGCCTCCTTTCCAAGCTTTTTCCGTGGACTGCATTCCAGGTGGAACGCACATTGATCAACCCTGTCCTGGAAGCCTGCTCCGGCAAGGAGACAATCTGGGAAGGCGCTTTCTCGAAATTGATCGCCAACAACCGCTATCCCCTTCCTGTCGAGAAATTTGACTGGAACCGGGTGGATTCAGGGCATAGAGTTACTTTGAAAGTCAGATCCGCGGATTCATGACCTTTGTGCTTAGGAGATTTCGCCGTGATTATATTTATCGCAGGACTGGTGGGCGTAGGAAAATCTTCGATCGCGAAGTCCCTGGCCGACAAGCTCTCCATTCATTACTATGACATCGACGAGGTCAAGAAGGTGGTTTATCCCCAGGACCCTGATTTCGAGCGCAACATCAGGCAAGGGATCCCGTTCAAACGGGAAACGCGGTTGAAGGTGTTCGAGAAAGCTGCGGAAGATTTCCGGCGCCTGGCCGAAACCCATGAGCACCTGGTGGTCGATGAAACGTTGCATCTGAAGGAGCTGAGACAGGTCTTGCTGGACGCTGCCGAAGCTTACTTCGGGGGATACGTGATCGTCTGGGTCAAGGCCGATGAGGCGGTCATTCATCAGCGTCTCGAAAAAAAAGAAAGAAGCGATCATATCCTCACGGATCCCTCAAAGATGTACCGTTCTTTTGCGAAGGAGTTTGAGAGCTTCGAGGGAAGCTACATCGTCTGTGAAAACAACGGCACCGTTCAAGGGGCGACGGAGACCCTGATGTCTTTGATCCGAAGTCTTGCCTCCCTAAAATGGTAGAGAGGACGGGTGTTATTTTGGATTTTGATTTTCCAATTTCCGGCTTTATTTTTTTTGTGATGAAGGGTTGGTTTCAGAATGAAAATTCCATGGAGGTCTTTGCGAGATGAATCCATACACAGAGTGCGGCCCGTGCATCCTTAAATGGGTGTACGAGAGGGTCGCCAATTCCTTGGGTGACTCGGAGAGGTTTACGGTTTTTCGTAGAGTGACATCCGTCCTGTCGAAGGATTTCGCCCCTTCGATCAATCTCGGGGCACTATCCAACAGGAGCCTGGAAGCGGTCGATGAATTCCTCGCCGCATCCTCCGCCAGCTACGACAAGTTCAAGGAAAAATGCAATCAAGCCGCGGAACAGCTCCTGGAATCGGCCAAGGCCTACATTGCCGAAAGTAAAACACCGCGGGAGGGATTTCTGAGGGCATGCGCCCTCGCATCGGTGAGCAATGTGGCGCCTATTGCCATGCCCTCAGCCCCTTTTGAGTTTTCCCTGGTAGAGGATATCATCAAGGGCAGAGCCCCTCTCCCCGTGGCCTCAGGGGACGTTTACGGCGCCGCCTCAAAGGCCCGTCGCGTTTTCTACGTAGCGGATAATGCGGGTGAAATCGGGTTTGATTCGCTTCTGATCGCTCTTCTCAAGAAAATGGGATCAAAGGTGACCCTCGTCGTAAAACAGAAGCCTTTTTTCGATGACGCGACCCTGGACGACGTCCGTGCCTTTGGCCTCGAAAAGATCGCGGACCACGTGCACTCCGTGAAGGGGCTTTTCGTCCCGGAAGAGGCAGACCCTGAGCTCGCCCTGAGATTCAAGGAAGGCGACCTCGTCATTTCAAAAGGTACGGGAAATTTCGAGGCCCTCAAAGGATACGGCGGGGGGAAAAAGATCCTTTTTCTGCTGAAAGCCAAGTGCCGACCGGTCTCTCGAGAGACGGGCACACCCGAGGGTGATTTCATCATCAGACTCGAAGGCTGAACTGAGAGGGGGCATAATTGCGGGCCGACCAAGATTTGTTGAAGACGACAGGGGACCTCATACCAATGCAACAGGATAGAGGGGAAGGTAGCAGGCATGGGAAAGACGGCTGAAGAGCGATTTCGTGAAAGGGAAAAGAGGGTCAACGACGCGATTGCCCTGAAGGAACCGGACCGTGTGCCTGTGACCTGCCACTCCGGGTTCTTCCCCGCTTTTTACGCGGGCATCACATGCGAAGAGGCGATGTACGATAAGGATAAGGTCATAGCGGCGTGGACCAGATTTCTGGAAGACTTCGAGCCGGACATGGCCGACAACCCGTTCACGACACGATTCCTGGGGGCAATTCTCGATATCCTTGACTGCAAGCAGCTCAAATGGGCAGGTCACGGACTCGGGAGAAACGCTTCGTACCAGTATGTCGAAGGCGAGTACATGAAGGACGAGGAATACGATCAATTCCTCTACGATCCAACGGATTTCGTCCTTCGGACTTACTGGCCGCGCATTTTTGGGGCCCTGAAACCTTTTGAAAAACTCCCGCCCCTCCATGGCATCATAGCCTACTACATGGGCCTGGGGAAACTGGCGTCCTTCGGCTCTCCGGATATGATCCGGGCTCTTGAGGCTTTGATCGAAGCTGCCAAAAAAACCCAGGAAATGGTCGAAGGGGCCATGGCCTGGGCTGCAAGATGCAAGGAACTGGGCTTCCCGGCCCAGTCAGGGGTCCTCACGCAGGCCCCCTTCGACACCCTATCCGACTTCTTCCGGGGCACACGCGGCGCAATGCTGGACATGTTCAGGCGGCCGGAGCGAGTGCTCGAAGCGACGGAAAAGTTACTCCCCATCATGCTCAACTTGGGACTCTCCGCCAAAGAGAGGGGGGTCCCGAGGGTCTTTATCCCTCTTCACAAGGGGCTGGACGGGTTCATGTCCCCGACCCAGTTCAAAACTTTTTACTGGCCTACCTTAAAAAGGCTGATCGAAGGCTTAATCGAAGGGGGTTGCACACCCTTTGTGTTCTGGGAAGGGGATGTGTCCTCCCGCCTGGAAACGATCGGGGACGTCCCCCGCGGGAAGGCCGTCTACGCTTTCGAAAGAACGGACATGTTCAGGGCCAAGGAGGTCTTGGGCGATCAGGTGTGCCTGAAGGGAAATGTGCCTCTCTCCCTCCTGATGACCGGCACGCCCGATGAGGTCAGGGATCATTGCAAAAAGCTGATCGACGGGGTGGGTAAGGGCGGCGGTTTCATCATGGATAGCTCTACCGTGATCGATGACGCAAAACCGGAAAACGTGAGGGCGATGTTCGAGATAACCAAAGCGTACGGTGTCTACGGCTAGTCGCTGGACCTTTTCGATTTTTCAATGAGCCCTTCTTTCTCGGCTTGATGCGGCCCATCGGTTTCCGGTAAACTGCTTTGTTGAGTCAGAAATCCGTTACTAATACGAACGTGCTAAGTCTTTTGTCATCGAAGCCCCCTCACCCTTCCCTCTCCCCCAAAATTGGGGGAGAGGGCGGGGTGAGGGGGAGGATGGAAATGTTAAAAGAATAAATGCGTTTGTATTAAATCGAGCTGAGCCGAAGCCTCCCGGGGGGCTCGGAGTGCATTTAGTCATTCTCCTATTTCTTGACTCAGGACACTAGCAGTGCAGTGAAAAACACCCTGCTCGCGGGTTGCTCAAAAACGCTCAGATACAAGGCGCCCGAAATCCTGAGGAATGAGACGTACATGAAAGTACGTCGCAATGACGAGGGATGAGGGCAACGCAGTAGATGAGCGTTTTTCAGCAACCTGCTAGGAGGCTAATAGACATGTCGTTAACCTATTCGATAGATGAAAATTTCGATATCGAGAAGATTGAAGAAAGGTACCGAAAGATTTTTGAATCGGCCGTTCCCTATTTGAACACGAGGGTCAACCTGCCCCACACCTATATCGTCTACCAGTACGCTCAACTCCTCCTCCACGAAGAGGGGGGATCACGGGAAATCATCATCCCCGCCTGTATCCTTCATGATGTCGGATGGTCATCCATTCCCGAAGACCGACAGCTCAGGGCCTTCGGCCCGAATATCAAGGATCCAGAATCCAGGCGAAAGCATGAGGTAGAGGGCGTGTTGATCGCCAAGGAGATCCTTGCCCAGGCTGGCTACAACGGCTCCCTGGTCCGGCGAATCACCGAGATCATCGATGGTCACGACACGACAACCGGTGCGCGGTCCCTCGAAGACGCCATCACAAAGGACTCGGATAAACTGTTCAGGCTTTCCGCTCTGGGATTTCGCGTTGACTGCGAGAGATTTCAGATGGACCCAAAAAAGTACTGGCCCCTTCTGTTGAAAAAGATAGACGACTGGTTCTTGACGCGAACAGGCAGGGAACTGGCAGCCCATGAGGTTTGCCAGAGAGAACAGGAGGTTAGAGAACAGCAGAAGCATTCTTCATAGGCTCCCAATGCCACGCATCGCAGGTTTCAGTTCTCGGATTCCCTCAGGTATATTCTTCTTATCACAACTTTCACAAAAGCTGAGATAGTATTCTCTTATCGCAGGGTTGGGCGGGACTGTGATCTCCAGAACATATCTCAACGGGACATGGTAGGATGAATCGGCATGTTATGGGTTTAATTCATGGAAACCTAAAAACTTAAGAGAGTCCCACCCTCCCCGTGCCTACGAGGGCATGGGAGAATATGCCGACATGAACGATTTCGAAGTGGTTCCTTACCTCCTAGTCCTTGCGGAAACCGCCCTTTTTTATTGAAATATCAAACATAGAGCTTGATTTTTCAATATAGATCGTTTAGGCTGCGACCATGAACTTTATCGACAGAAAAACGGATCGGGCCACATTAACCAAGCTCATGTCCATATTTCCCGTCACGGCGATTCTTGGCCCC
>JAGUZM010000293.1 GCA_020060805.1 Deltaproteobacteria bacterium
CGTACGATTTCTTCCTCAACCTCAACAGGGAGCTGAAGGAGAAGATCGCCAAGAAAGAAGGGGAGGTGGAAAACGAAAAGTACCGCCTTCTCTGGGGCGGCGGGCTGCCTGCCTGGTACGCTCTGAATGACTTCAATTACTTCAACAGCAAGGGTGCCGCCTTTCCCGTGGAGACGACCTACCGGATGGTTGCTCCTCTCGATGAAATGGACATACCCGACACAAAGGACCCCATCGAGCACCTCGCCTGGAAATGGCTCGGGTACTGGACCTTCTGGTATGACAAGGCGAGGAAGCGACCGGGATCCGAGCCGGACGTGGAGCGGCTCATCAACTACATCGAGGATTACAAGATTGACGGCGTGGTGATGCATGAGGCCTTCTCCTGCCGCACCTGGCATGTGGGCCTCATATGGCAGATCCATCAGCTCTCCAAGATATACAAACCCATCCCTGTGCTTGTGATGGGAAAGGACGGAAAACGGGAAAAACAGAATCGGGAGCTTCCTTCCCTGATTCTGGAGAGCGACATCATCGACATCAGCTCTTACTCCGAGGTGGACACGAGAAACAAGATCGACGCCTTCATCGAGACGCTGGAGTCCGTCCGGCAGAAGAGGACCGATTAGATTTCACCGCCCGTCCCGTCAAAGACGGGACTAGAGACACAGAGAACGCTGAGAGACTACCCCTGCTCGCTCAGAAGCCTCCGCATTGTTGCGGAGGCCCCATGCGCTGCATGGGATCGTGTGGGCTCGGAAAGTGCACGAAATAAGCTCGCTTTTTTCGTGCATTTCACGAGCCCACCGAGTCTTCTGAGCGAGCTTCCCAGACCTTCTGCATTCTGCTCTGTGGACTCTGTGCCTCGAACGAGCCTGAGCATGGCGGGGGCGAGTGGGCGGTGAAACCAAAGATTTCGAGGTGTGGGAGACATGAGCGAGTATTTTGCAGGAATTGATGTGGGCTCCACCATGACCAAGGCGGTCATCCTCGAAAAGGAAATCGTCACCTCGGTCATCGGACCCACGGGCCCGGAACAGAGAAGGCTAGCCAACAGGGTAATGCAGGAAGCCCTGGATCAGGCTGGCCTCGCCTTTGACGCGATCGCCTACGTCGTCTCCACCGGCTACGGAAGGATCAATGTCCCCTTTGCGGACAAGCAGGTGACGGAAATCAGCTGCCATGCCAAGGGGGTGGTCAGCCTCTTCCCCGAAGCCAGAACGATCATCGATATCGGCGGACAGGACAGCAAGGCGATCAACGTGGATGCCACGGGCCGGGTGACGAACTTCATCATGAACGACAAGTGCGCTGCGGGGAGCGGCCGGTTCATCGAGGTCATCGCCGACAGCCTGGGCTTGGCCTTGCACGAGGTGGGGACCGTATCGCTGCAGAGTGTTGCTCCGGCGACGATCAGCAACATCTGCACCATATGGGCGCAGCAGGAAGTGGCATCCAGCTTGGCCGAAGGGGTCCCCATCCCTGACCTCCTCGCCGGCGTCCACAGGTCTCTCGCAGACAGGGTTGCTCGCATGGTAAAGAGAATCAAGGTCGAAAAAGAGGTGGTCCTCACGGGCGGGGGCGGCAAGAACAAGGCGCTTCATCAGGCCCTTGAGGAACAACTGGGCTGCGAGATTCTCCTCCCTCCGGAGCCCCTGATCACCGGCGCCCTCGGCGCCGCCCTCCTTGGAAGGGATCTCTACGAAAAAGCCCTGAGCAAGAACCAGCCTCTTGAAACAAAGCCTCGCGTGCTCGAAGCCGCCCAGATCCTTTGAAACAGGACCCTGCAATCCCACCAAAGGCGACCCTGTTAAGATATTCTTCCAACATGCCAAACCTTTCTCCTCTGAGTCTGCAATTGCGCAACGCGCAGATTTCAGACCTGTCACAGGTTCTCAAAGTCACGGATATTTGCACTTTGCCTGCGCATATCTCAGCTCTGGATATTCCTGAGGTGACAGTTGGCTATTTGCAGAGAAGCTCAAGTGCTCTGGGCCGGAAAAGTAGCAAGGCAACTCAGGTTTCAAATCCCATGATTTCTATGGTGTATTATTCTCTTGTCTCAGGTTTTGGCGGGGATGTGATCTCCAGGGGATATCTGAAAACTGCCGAATGCTTGGTAGCGTGGTCGAGTCCAGCCTAACGAATCTCAGAAATTTATAGTTCTTCTTCATATTGAGCATCTGGTTTCTTTACATATATCAATTCAAAGCGACGATAGTGGCTTCCCCGACTTTGCCGTACCGATCAGGCACGCAGGTGAATATGATGATCTGGCATTCTTTTGCTGCCTTGGCCAGAACAGCGCCCATGAGACGTAGCCGCTCCGGGTCTGTGTATCCCAGCGCGTCGTCCAGAATGAGCGGTGTTCCACCGTCCTTCGCAACTATCATCGAGCAGGCCAGACGGAAGATGAGTGAGAGTTGCTCTCTAGTTCCCCCGCTCAGTGATTCAAACGGAACCGTGACCCCCTTCGATGTCCGGCTGGCAATCTGTAAATCCTCGTTGATATCTACCTGAAAAGTATCATCAAAGACCAGTCGGCCGAGCCCCTCTATGTTGTCTTTGAGTGGAGCAACATAGGCCTGGCGCGCCTTGTCCCGCTCATCTCGCATGGACTCGAAGAGAAGCTTGGCAACCGCAGCCCGCCGAAATAGGGATTCGTTCTCATGCGAAATCCGCTCAAGGTTGGTTTGCGCCATGTGTAGCTTCTCGTGTAAACCTTCCTCGCCATGAATCTTCAACCGCGTTTGGATTTCTGTATGCTCCGTTTGTGCCAACGAGCGTCGGGTCTGTGTTGTGTGCAGAGAACCCTTCGCCGTTTCCGCCAGAGCCTTGACCCGCTCGGGGCTCTTCGCCTTCAACGATGCCTC
>JAGUZM010000534.1 GCA_020060805.1 Deltaproteobacteria bacterium
CGAGTTGCTCAAATTTGCTGATATCATGACTAAGAACGGGGTTAAGCCCGAAGCAGAGATTTACGAAGCCGGTATGATCCACAATGTTAAAGTACTTCATGAAATCGAAGCTCTGAAAGGGCCCCTCCATTTTCAATTCGTCCTAGGAGTGCTGGGCGGAATGCAGGCCACTGTGGACAATTTGATTTTTCTTAAGAACTCAATCCCGCAAGGCTCAACTTGGTCGCTCTGTGCTGTTGGACTTGATATTTTTTCACTGGGTGCAGTCGCTATTGCTTCAGGTGGGAACGTTCGGGTTGGGTTGGAAGACTGTGTCTACATCTCAAAAGGCATAATGGCAGACTCTAACGCCCAGATCGTCGAGAAGATGGCGCGGATTTCGCGGGAGATGGGTCGGGAACTTGCGACCCCCGACGAGGCAAGAAGAATTCTGGGCCTACAAAATCCGAAATAGACAGGAGCAAGACAAATGGTCAAAGAGGAACTTCGAACCGTCCTTGGTCTTCCCCCGGTGACTCAAATCGGTGTCGTCGTCAGGGATATCGACAAAGCCGTAAAGTTCTACACATCGATCTTTGGGATCGGACCTTTTTACGTTTACGAATTCATACCTGAGAAGCACTGGTACCACGAAAAGCCTTCCCCTTTAAAGCTCCTTATGGCTAAAGCTCCCTGGGGTTCGATGGAACTCGAACTCGTGCAGCCTTTAGAGGGAAAGACGATCCACAAGGAGTTCCTGGATACTCACGGAGAAGGGCTTCAGCACCTTGGTTTTGACGTCCCAGATTATGAAAGCCTTTTCGAGAAATTCGTCAAGTCCGGTTTCAAGCCACTCCAGAGGATTGAGACCTATTATGGAGCCTATAACGGATATGCAAAGGCCTGCTATTTCGACACCCGTGAAGTGGGAGGAGTCGTGTTTGAAATCATGTGGAGGTCGTGGGTGAAGAAAGACTAAAGGCTTTTCTCCTCTTTTGGCATCTCTAGACGGTTTGACAGTCACCTTCCGTGTGCGCTGAAAGGAGTTGGATGATGCGACCAAACTCAAATAGCATGGGCCTCCATGAACGGGCACTAAAGGTCATGCCAGGTCCTCAGAGCAATCTCAGAATACCTCTTGGTGTTCGACCCACATTTATCAAGAAAGGGTCCGGTGCTCATTTTTGGGATGTAGATGAAAACCAGTACATTGATTTCATGCTGGGCGCAGGCCCCGGCGTCTTCGGCCAAAGCAATAAGGACTATATTCAGGCTCTGAAAGATCAATTGGATACGCTTTACTATTGCATTTCAGGAGCATCTCAAACGCCCATGGAAGTGGAGCTCGCTGAAAAAATCGTCGAGCATGTCCCCTGCGCTGAAAAGGTGCGCTTCTGTCTGTCAGGAACAGAAGCGGTACAGTTGGCAATCAGACTGGCCCGGGCTTATACCAAAAGACACTATTTCATACGGTTCGAAGGCCATTATCATGGTTGGCTGGATAATGTTCTAGGCGGAACGACGAACGACGACCTTACCGGTAAACCATTCGCCACTGAGAGCGATCAGGATCCTATGACCACTGAAGGAAAAGATCCTTTTGCTCTCCAGCAATCTTTCAAGTTGCCATGGAATGACATAGAGATCCTTGAGCACACGCTTGAAAGATACGGGCAAGAGGTCGGGATGGTTCTTATGGAACCCATAAACTGCAACGGAGGGTGCTGCCCTCCGCGTCCAGGATATCTCCAGAGAGTTCGGGAACTGTGCACGAGGCACAATATCATCTTGTGCTTTGACGAAGTGATAACCGGGTTTAGGGTCGCACTTAATGGCGCTCAGGGACAACTGGGAGTAACTCCCGACCTCGCCACATTTGGTAAAGCCCTTGCAGGAGGGATCCCATTAGGCGCAGTCGCGGGCAAGGCGGATGTAATGGACCTGCTACTGCAAAGAAAAGTGATTGGTGCTGGGACATTCAACGGATACCCTTTTGGCATAGCCGCAGGATTGATAAGCATGAAATTGTTGGAAAAAGATGAAGGCGCTCACTATAGAACCATTGAAAAAGCGCAGGGACGGATGATGTCCGGTCTGAAGGAGATAAGCAAAAGACGGGGTATCCCAGCGCTTATTCAAGGTCCCCGGGGGGTCTTTTTCTATCAGTTCATCGATAAGGAAATTGCTTACAGTATAAGAGACCTCAAGACGGCGGATGTTTTGAAACAGAACGCCTTCCGATCCCTTTTGGCAGATGAAGGAATTCTGATCATGTGGGGTGGCCGATGGTATATCTCCGCCGCGCTCACAGGAGCTGATATCGACAGGGCTCTGGAAGCTGCAGACAAGGTTCTTGGAAAGCTTTAGCTCTCTCTCCCTCTGATATCGATACCTTGAGCTCCTTTAGTCCAACTGGGGTGCCAGATTCTCACTTCGAAGAAGGAGAGGCATATGCAAACTAGGAAAGCCCTCAAAAAGAAACCGTTAACGATTGAACCCTACCTGATGTCTCTTTTGGCAAGCCGCATTGGGAGCATCTCCGTACAAATGAACAACATCATGGTCAAGAGCGCGAGATCGAGCGTCATGGCCTTGGCAAGGGATTGCTCAACGGCCATCTGTGACGCATACGGCGAAGTGCTCACATTCCCCTCTGGTTTTCCGGTACACGTAGGCGGCACCAGCATTTCGGGTCGACTCCTCCTACAAATGCATGGGAATCATCTCAGGAAAGGCGATGCCTATCTGAACAACTCTCCCTATCATGGGAATACACATCCAGCTGACCACACCATTTTGGTCCCCGTCTTTCTTGATGATGAATTGATGTTCATATGCGTGTGCAGAGGGCACCAGGCAGACATTGGCAACAGCATCCCATCCACTTACCACACGAAGGCAAGAGACGTGTACGAGGAGGGAGCGCTTATCTTTCCCTTCGTGAAGGTACAAGAAGACTACCAGGACGTTCAAGACATCATCCGCATGTGCAGGATGAGAATCCGTGTTCCAGAAGTTTGGTACGGGGATTACCTGGCCATGATTGGTGCTGCTCGAATAGGAGAGCAGGAATTGGTCAAACTGACCGAAAAATACGGCAGGAAAACCATTAAAGCGTTTTGTGAACAGTGGCACCGGTACGGCGAACAGAGAATGATCGAAGAGATCAGGAAGTTCCCGCCCGGAAAAGCGGTCTATGAAACGAGGCATGACCCCATCCCTGGAATGCTTCCCGAAGGGGTAAAAGTGAGAGTCCAATTGGAAGTCGATCCTCACAAGGGAGTCGTCATTTGCGACTTCACGGACAATGAAGATTCGCAGCCTTGCGGGCTAAACCTTTGTGAAGCAACATTAACGTCAGCTGCGAGAACAGGTGTCTTGAATCGAATGTCCGTGGCAGACCTTCCCCACTGCGAGGGCGCGCTGGGCAGGATCATCGTGAAAATGAGGGAAGGGAGTGTCGTCGGAAAAGCCAAACACCCGTTTTCTTCTTCGGTCGCTACGACCAATGTCAATGATCGTGCTGTTGTGGCCGTCCAGTGCGGACTTAACCGCATCACGGATAGACTTGGGATGGCTGAACCTCATTATGACATGGGAGTTGCCATATCGGTTATTTCAGGGGTTGATTCACGACATGGTAAGAAACCCTATGTGACTCAACTGATTTCGGGGGTCTCGGGAAGCGCGGGCGTAAACGGCCATGATGGCTATCTCCATCATGCCATCAGCAATGGAGGAATGTTCTTCACCAATTCCGTTGAAATGATTGAAAGAGCCTATCCTATTTTGTACCTGGAGCAGGAAGTCATGAGGGACGGGATCGGCTCCGGCAAGTGGGATGGGGGACCATCCATTAAGACCGTAATCCGGACCTTAAACGATCCTGTGACCTTCGTCTATATGGGCGATGGACATGAAAACCCTTCTCGCGGCGCTGCAGGAGGGAGAGATGGAGTCCCGGCGCAGGCGTACCTCTGTGCTGTCAAAAACGGGGTCGAAACGGAGATCTTGCAGGAACTGCCAACCATCCACGAAATCACCGTCCAGCCTGGGCAGGCAATCATGGGGATCTATTCCTCTGCAGGAGGATATGGCGATCCTCTGGAGCGAGATCCTGAGAGGGTCAAGCATCGAGTCCGGGAGGGGTGGTTATCCACTCATACGGCAAGAGAGGTATACGGCGTACAACTCGATACCGCGCCCGAATTGTATGTTGTCAAGTATGCGGAAACCGAACAGCTTCGAAAACAACTGAAGAGCAAATGATGGAGGAGTGATATGGCTTTTAGGGTCTGCATCGACATCGGCGGCACTTTCACTGATCTCGCGGTGGTGAGCGACAAGGATGGCAAATTGAACCTCTTTAAAACAAGCACGACTCCCGATGATTTTGGCCGCGGGGTCATTGATGGCATGCGGCTGGCTGCGGACTTTTACGGAACCCCCTTGGAGCAATTCATGAGGCTGTGCAGCACCAGCTTCGGCGGCGCGATTAACTATGGAACCACCATTGCCACAAATGCAGTCATCCAAAGGAAGGTCGGCAAGGTTGGTCTAATCTGCACGAAAGGACATAGAGATATTCTGACCCTAAGGGAAGGCGGTAAAGAAGATCCGTTTCTTTGGGATGTCGATTACCCGGAACCTTACGTACCCCGCTATTTGACCCTGTCAGTATCTGAGCGAGTAGATGCTCAGGGCAACGTGGTTTACCCTCTGGATGAACTGGAGGCGAGGAACGTTATTCGCGAGCTAAGGGGATACAAGGTTGATGTGATCGCGGTGGCCCTTCTCTGGTCCATCGCCAACGCAACACATGAAACAAGAATTGGGGAACTGATTGAAGAGGAATGGCCCGACCAACCTTACTATCTTAGCCATGAGATCAACCCTGTCATCCGGGAGTATCGGAGAACCATTTCTACTGTCATTAATGCTTCCCTCATGCCTGTAGTGACTCCAGCACTAAGCGGATTTGAAGAACGTCTTAAGCACTTGGGTTATGAAGGGCATCTCAGCCTGATTTCGTGCTTCGGGGGTGTCATGTCTCTCAAAGACATGCTTGAAAAGCCCATCTACATCATTGACTCGGGCCCTACCGGAGCACCTGTAGCAGGGTTAATGTATTCAAGATTGGACTTGGATAAGCAGGATGTCGTCACCTGCGATATGGGGGGAACAAGTTTTGACGTTAGCCGCATCACGGCGGGAGACATTGCAACGACTCTGGACGCGAAGATTGGTTTCGATTACTTGGGCATTCGCAAGGTGGATACGAAGTCCATAGGAGCTGGAGGCGGGAGCATCGCCTGGGTAGACCCCGGCGGCCTGCTGCACGTAGGACCCGAAAGCGCAGGCGCTCACCCCGGACCAGCCTGCTATGAGCGAGGAGGCAATTATGCGACCGTCACCGATGCCAACGTCGTGCTCGGATACCTAAATCCGGATTATCTCCTCGGCGGAAGGATGCAGATCAACCGGAAACTTTCTGAAGCTGTCATCCAGGAACATGTGGCAAAGCAGTTGGGTTTGGGCATTCTCGACGCCGCATTCGCTATCTGGAACACGGTGTGCGTAAACATGACGGACGCCATACGAACAATTACATCGTGGGAAGGGATTGATCCAAGAGAATACGTCTTCGTATCCGGGGGTGGGGCGGCGGGAATACACATCATTCCCATGATGGCGGAACTCGGAGTCTCCCAATTGATCATCCCTAAGTCAGCAGGGGCGCTCAGTGCTGTCGGAGGACTTGCTGCGAACATCGTGGCAGACTTTCAACGGAATTACGAGTGCGACACCGGCCAGTTCGATTTTGAAGGGGTGAATGCAACTTTAGCGGTACTTGAAAAAGAAGCCAACCTTTTTCTTGACTCGAACGCGGTGAAACTGAAGAACCGCAGGCTTGAGTTCGCTGTCGATGCTCGATACTACTCCCAGCCTTGGGAACTGACCATACCGCTTGGCTTAAAGAGCTTCAAAAGGAAAAACGATGTGCTGAGGTTTGTTCAAGACTTTCACGAAATTCACGGACGGATGAGGGGCAGCAAAGAGGAGGGGCAATTCATCCAGTGCTCAAATTGGAGGGTCAAAGCGGTCGGCCTTACCAAGGATTTGGATTTCTCGATATCTGGACCTGCTCAAACGCCACCCCTCAAAAATGCTTTACTGGGCAAGAGACTCTCCTATTTCAGGGATTTCGGGAAAACGATGGAAACAAAGGTCTTCGACGGTGCGAAGTTAAGCCCAGGGAATAAGGTCGTAGCGCCAGCTATTATTGAAGAAATGGCTACCACCATCGTCGTCTTTCCTGGAAGTGAGGTCACCGTCTCCCGTCTTGGTAATTATCTGGTTAAACTCAGATCCCCAGGCAAGAAAATGAACAGGAATCGAGGGTGATTTCGACTACGAGCGCTCCGATGTCCGCCTGAGCAGGTTCTTAGAATATCTCGGTGGAGCATGAAGCCCATGATAAGAGACAAATCAATCCAAGCGTTTGAACGGTCAAAATTGAGTTTTGCTGGAGGTGTCGGGAGCGCTGTGCGCTTGAGAGAATTCCCGTCGGGCCTAACCCCTTTGTTTGTCAAGAACGGCCATGGCGCCAGGTTGACCGATTTAGACGACAATGAGTTCATTGACTACGTGATCGGGTATGGCGCCTTGCTTCTTGGCCACTCGCCCAGGGTCGTAGTTGAGGCCGTTAAAGAGCAGTTGAATAAGGGAGCGATGTTTGGTGCGAGTTGTGAATTAGAATTTATAGTCTCAGAAAAAGTGGCCGAGGCTATTCCTTGTGCCGATCTGGTGCGCTTCACAAATTCCGGATCGGAGTCGCTTCATTTTGTTCTGCGCCTGGCCCGAGCTTTCACCGGGCGCGAAAAAGTGGTGAAGTTCGAGGGCCATTACCACGGTTGGTTCGACGACATTTACATCAGCGTTCACCCCTCCCCACCCATGGGATTGTCCAAGGCGCCCTGGAAAAAACGGCAATCTCCTGGCCAGCCCGAAGACTCAGCGAACAACTTGATCATCCTCCCATGGAACGATCGGGAATTGCTAGCTCAAACGCTTGACGATCGGAGTCACGAAATAGCGGCTGTTATCATGGAACCAATTATGTTCAACAATGGAGGCATTTATCCTGAAGAAGGGTACCTTCAAGCTGTGCGCGATCTCACGAACGAACATGGAGTGCTCCTCATTTTTGACGAAATTGTGACTGGTTTTCGGATCGCCCTAGGTGGAGCCCAAGAATATTTTGGTGTTGCTCCCGACCTTTCCGTCTTCGGAAAAGGATTTGCAGCGGGTTTTCCCATTGCCGGATTCGGCGGCCGGAAGGACATCATGGACCTTGTCGCTACAAATGACGTTCCGCATATGGGCACGTACAATTCGAATCCC
>JAGUZM010000232.1 GCA_020060805.1 Deltaproteobacteria bacterium
CAGACCGGCTCCCTCGGCACCTCCCGGCAAGTCGGCTGAGAGCAGATAGGGGTAGGATGGCCCGCTCGCCTATACCGTCGGCAGTTCATGGGAACCCGGCCGGCACTTCATAGGAGAAACCTCAAGCAACGAAAGGAGTACAGGCAATGAAGAAATGGCTTTCCTCGAGAACGGTGTCCCTTGTCGCCTTCGTCGTCATCGCCGCAGGCATATTGGTGATCAATCCTTTTATCGATGTGTCAGCCCAAACCCAGTCGGGCGCAGTTGCCTTGGTGCCGAAAGCGGTGCGTGACAACGGCGTCCTACGGGTCGGCTCTCAGCAGACGTTCCCACCGGTGGAGTTCAAGAAGCCCGGCGAAACCGAGGTCGTGGGTGTCAGCGTAGACCTCATCAAGGAGATCGCCAAGCGGCTTGGCCTGCGTCTGGAGTACATCCATGGCGAGTACGTTTCTCTCATACCCGGCCTCGAGGCGGGCCGTTTCGACATCGCTTCCGGCGGCATTAGCGATACAGTAGAGCGCGAGCAAAAAGTTGATTTCGTCAACTACATGATGTCAGGTTGCAGCATCCTGATACAAGCGCAGGATGCGGGCACCTTCAAGACCATCGACGACTTCTGCGGGCGCAAGATGGCGACGCTCTTGGGAAGCAACGTCATCATGGCAGCCGTCGATGAAGCTTCCAAACGGTGCGTGAGCGCAGGCAAGGCACCGATCACAGTGGAACAGCTTCCTTCTGCCCCGGATGCCCGCATGCAACTGGATCTCAAACGCGTGGAAGGGTACCTGGGCGATTTCCCTGCCCTCGCATACATGCTCTCCAACTACCCGGGCAACTACAAGATTGCGGGCGGGAACTTTCTCCTGACGCGCTACGTCACCTCTTGGGCATTTTCGAAAAACAACACCGGGTTGCGCGACGCCGTGCAAATGGTGGCCAAGGAAATGATGAAAGACGGGACTTATGCCGCTCTCCTGAAGAAGTGGGGCTTGGAAGGCGGCGCGCTGCCCGAGATCACGGTTAACCTTCCCGCAACCAAGAGACCGTAAGGGCTATGTCGAGCATCGTCCTCACGAATGTGAAGACCACCCGGATCGTTCCCCGGCGGCGCTGGGGCTCGTGGTTCCTCAGCGCCGCTGTCCTGATGTTCCTGCTTTTGCTTGTCTTCGCAGGGATTCGAGCGAAAATCCTGAACGTCAACATATTCCTCAAGTATCTCACTGACGGAGAGATCCTGTTGGGGGCGCGGAACGGACTGCTGCTCGGCACGCTGGCACTTCTCCTTGCCTTCGGGATCGGTTTGATCACCGCTCTCATGCGGGTGAGCGCAAACCCCATCCTGTCCTCATTATCCGCGATTTACGTCTATTTCTTTCGCGGCGTTCCGATGCTGATCCAGATCCTGTTTTGGTACAATGCGTTTCCCACGATGTTTCCGCGCTTAACGATCGGGATGCCGTTCACAGGCACTGTCCTGATCGACACGCCGATGACGACGGTAGTGACGGCATTTCTCGGGGCCTTGATGGGTCTCGGCATGGCGGAAGGCGCCTATATGAGCGAAATCATCCGTACCGGGATTCTTGCCGTCGACGCAGGGCAACGCTCTGCGGCCCGCGCCATCGGCATGACCCAAATACAGGTGATGCGGCGGATCGTTCTGCCCCAAGCGGGAAGGATCATCATCCCCGCTGCCGGCAACCAGTACATCAGCCTCCTGAAGTCAACCTCCCTGGCCTCGGTTATCGGGTACCTGGAGCTGCTTCGCATTACCCAGGGCATCTATTCAGTAAATTTCCAGGTAGTTGAGTTGCTGGCCGTCGCCGCTTTCTGGTACCTCGTCATGACCGCCATCGCGACGGCGATTCAATTCACGTTCGAGAAACTCTTCCCGGTGAGGTAGCTGATGCAACTTGACAGCAACGCGCCCATCGTTTTGGCCAACGTCTTCAAGAGCTTTGGAAACCTTCAGGTGTTAAAGAATGTCTCCTTCAGGGTTACTGCGGGAGAGGTCGTCGCTTTGATCGGGCCCTCAGGAGCCGGTAAATCGACGCTTCTTCGGTGCATCAACCATCTGGAGGTCATCAGCAGCGGCCGTGTCTACGTGAACGGAAAGTTGATGGGTTATGCGGAACGTAACGACGTGCTCTACGAGCTATCCGACAAAGAAGCCAGCGTGCAACGAAGGTCAACCGGGATGGTGTTCCAGAACTTCAATCTGTTTAGACACCTGACCGCTGTCGAAAACATCATGTCCGGTCCCCTGTATGTGCTGAAGCGGCCTAAGAGCGAAGCCAGGCGTTTGGCGCTGGAACTGCTCGACAAGGTGGGGTTGCGGGAGAAAGCAGGGTCTTACCCCTCTGAACTTTCGGGCGGACAACAGCAGCGAGTCGCTATCGCGCGCGCCCTGGCTATGGACCCCAAGGTGTTACTCCTCGACGAGCCGACCAGTGCCCTCGACCCCGAGCTGTCGGGCGAGGTGATTGCCACCATCCGAACGCTATCCGAGCAGGGTCAAACGATGCTGATCGCCACGCATGAAATGGCGATCGCCAAGGAGGTTGTGGGCCGGGTCATTTTTATGGTGGACGGGGAGATCATTGAAGATGTGCCAGTAAAAACGTTTTTCAGTGCACCCCAACACGAACGTAGCCGCCAGTTCATCGCCTCCCACACCTCGGTGTAGATAAACATGAACACCGGCACCGTGAGGTTGCTGTAGGACCGACAGCCGAATTATGATTAGTCCATTAACTGCCAGCAAAGGAGACCTATTACATGTTTCTTTTTATCTATTGCGAATGGCTTGATTCCGACCTCGTCAAGAAAAGCCTGCCGGATGCCAAATTGGTTTCTAAAGCCACCGTGGAGGGCCACAGAGTTGCTTTTTCTTCCTTTACAGAGGACGTATCGGATGAAATGATGCACGGCGGCTGCCACATCGAAGAAGCTCCGGGAAAGATACTGTATGGCGTCCTGTACGAAATCTCGGATGAGGAACTCGCGAAATTGGACAAGTTGACAAGAGTCGAACAGGGGCGGTATGAAAAAAAGTATCTCACCGTCGACGACGGAAAGGGCAGGTCTTACAACGCCGTGGCTCACTCCATCAAAAACCCGAAGGGCAAATCACGCCCCTCCAGGGAATACATGGAGCATATGATCAAGGGGGCGAAAGCGCACGGGTTTCCAAAACCCTACATCGAGTGGCTCGAAAAACTGCGCTCATGAGCGTTATGGGAAAGAAGAAAGAGCCAATCCCGGCCCTTGAGTTCCACCCTCTTAACAGAACTCGGTGGCCTGATTTTGAGCGGCTTTTCGGCGAGAGGGGCGCCTGCGGCGGCTGCTGGTGCATGTGGTGGCGTCTGAAGCGGTCTGAATTCGAAAAGCAGAAGGGTGAAGGCAACCGGAGGGCCATGAAGGCCATCGTGGAATCCGGCGAGGTGCCTGGGATTCTGGCTTATGCGGGGAGCATACCGGTGGGTTGGTGCTCGGTCGCGCCCCGGACGAGGTTTCCCGTCCTCGACCGCTCACGCATTCTGAAGAGATTCGACGACACCCCCGTGTGGTCCGTCGTCTGTTTTTTTATCGAAAAGACCCATCGCAACCGGGGGGTCAGTCTCCAGCTCCTGCGAGCCGCGATCGACTATGTCAAAGGGGAGGGCGGAACGATTCTCGAAGGCTATCCTGTGGAGCCGAAAAAAGGCAGACTGCCGGCTCCGTTTGCGTGGACCGGGCTATCGTCGGCTTTCAAGAAAGCGGGCTTTGTTGAGGTGATTCGACGCTCAGGGGGGAGGCCCATGATGCGTTTTTCTATTCCGGGGAAGCAGGGTTCTCGTCAGCGCCCCTGAGCTCTTGCATCCGATGCTCATGCGAGGAGGTTTATCGGAGGAATGCCGTACAACAAAGACATCGAAGAGCGGATTGAAAAGGCTGTGTCGTCATGGGAAAACACAGCCAGGAAGAACATGTTCGGGGGTGTTTGCCATCTTTTGAACGGGAACATGTTTTGCGGGGTGTACAAGGACTTCCTGATTCTCCGGCTGGGCGAAGAAAAGACCGAAGCCGCCCTGAAACTCCCCCATGTCAGGCCTTTTGATATCACCGGCAGGCCGATGAAGGGCTGGGTGATGGTTCAAGAGGAAGGTTTCAGGGGCGAAAAAGAGCTGAAATATTGGCTAGGAATGGCCAAAGCCTTCGCAAAAACCCTCC
Source organism: Deltaproteobacteria bacterium (assembly GCA_020060805.1). Classification (GTDB taxonomy): domain Bacteria; phylum Desulfobacterota; class DSM-4660; order Desulfatiglandales; family HGW-15; genus JAHECH01. The sequence goes on from JAGUZM010000232.1 coordinate 4,213, forward strand.
CTCCCAAGTGAGTTGTCCCACCCCTCCCCATCCTCCGCTGGGCCTTCCCCGCCAAAGCATTTTCGGCCCCGGAGCCCGGGCGCCGGGCAGGGGTGGAGAGGTCAAGGCTATGCAATGCCCCGAGGGGTCCAAGAAGCGTGAGACGAGGATTTCTCTTGACTCCGCGGATGTTTTGCTGTTCTATGGCAGGCATGGCTCGGTCGGGCAGCCGACCGCTAGAGATGATCCGCTGACGCGAAGAGAAGACTTCCGGGTTTTTCCTCACAGAATGCCTTTCGCTCAATCGTGATGAGGGGGGCTCTTCAGCTTAAGCAACACCACTTCAAACCTTCTAGGCACAAAAGGAACACCTTGAAAGCCCTTCTGATCTATCCCGAGACCCCCGACACTTTTTGGAGTTTCAAGCACGCCCTGAAATTTATCCGCAAAAAGGCAGCGTACCCGCCCCTGGGCTTGCTCACTCTGGGGGCTATGTTGCCCCAGGAGTGGTCCCTGCGGTTGATCGATATGAACGTGGAGAAGCTCTCGGATAAAGATATCGAGTGGGCCGACATGGTTTTCCTGAGCGGAATGGCTGTCCACCGGCATTCGGCCCATCAGGTCATTTCCAGGTGCAAGAAAGCGGGCGTCCCGGTCGTCGCGGGAGGTCCGCTTTTCACGTGCGAGCATGAGGAATTCGGGGACGTTGACCATCTGGTGCTGAATGAGGCTGAGCTGACGCTGGCGCCCTTCTTGAGAGACCTGCAGAGCGGGGCGGCGAAACGCTTCTACAAGACCTCTGAATGGTGCGACGTGCGGGAGACGCCGGTTCCGCGATGGGACCTGATTACCTTGAAACACTACGCATCGATGAGCGTCCAGTTTTCAAGGGGCTGTCCGTTCAACTGTGATTTCTGCAATGTCACGTCCCTTTTCGGCCATAAACCGCGGATCAAGACCATCGAACAATTTCTGGCGGAACTGGACAGCCTCTATCACCTGGGATGGCGAAGCCAGGTATTTATCGTGGACGACAATTTCATCGGAAACAAGAAATACCTCAAGGGCATGCTCCTCCCGGCTCTGATCGAGTGGCGGAAGGACAAGAAAGGGATGCCCTTTAACACCGAAGCCTCCATAGACCTTGCCGATGACAGCAAACTGATGAAAATGATGGTGGAGGCGGGGTTTGACTCGGTCTTCGTCGGGATCGAAACGCCGAACGAAGAGAGCCTGGCCGAGTGCAACAAAAGGCAAAACAAGAATCGCGACCTCCTGGAGAGCGTCAAGCGTATCCAGCGGGAAGGGCTTCAGGTGCAGGGCGGATTCATCGTCGGGTTCGACAGCGACACGCGGTCCATTTTCCAGAGGCAGATTGATTTCATCCAAAACAGCGGAATCGTAACGGCCATGGTCGGCCTTCTGCAGGCCCCTGTCGGGACACGACTTTATGAACGCCTGAAAAGAGAGGGCCGCTTGCTCGGCGGCATGTCGGGCAACACGGACGGCACAACGAACATCGTCACTCGCATGAATCTGGAAACGCTGCGAAAGGGCTACGCCAACGTTCTGGAGCACATCTATTCACGAAAGCATTACTACCAGCGGGTGAAGACCTTTCTGAAGGAGTACAGCGCCCCAAGAGCGAAGGTTCCCCTGGACGGTCAACGTTTTCTCGCTTTTTTCCGCTCAAGCATCCGCCTCGGGGTATTCGGCAAGGAGAGACTGCAGTACTGGAAGATCCTGTTCTGGACATTATGTCACCGGCCTCACCTGCTGACGCTGGTGATCACTTTTGCCGTTTATCGCCATCATTTTGAGAGGATCAGCAATTCCCATCTTTTCCAGTGATAGGCCCCATCGGATGAGCAACCCTTCTCAGGGATAGAAGAAGGAACAAACGGGTCGGCCGGCCTGGAGGGCCGGCGCCGAAGGGGGGGCGCTTGTGGCGCTCCCAGAAAGCCATGACAGGGATAGGGAGGGGAGGACAAAATGGACATTTACGTTGGCGGTCTATCCTACGGTGTCACCGAAGAGGATCTGAAGCGGGCGTTTGAGGGTTTCGGCAAGGTGGAGTCTGTGAACATCATAAAAGACCGGCTCACAGGCAAGTCCAAAGGGTTCGGGTTCGTGCAAATGCCCATTAACGAGGAGGCTCAGGCAGCGATCGAGGGGCTGAACGGCAAAGAACTCAAGGGACGAACCATGACCGTGAACAAGGCTCGCCCCAGGTCGGATGACCGTCAGGGCGGCAGGGGAAGGCCCGGGGGCCGGCCATGGTCTGACCGCCCCAGGTGAACGCCCTGAGGGAAAAATCAGTGGTAGCGCACGAAAGCTGAGGGCGGGGGGACATCAGGTTGCTTGGCTCCATCAAACGAAACTGGTTTCTTCTCGCCCTGGCCGGCCTGGCCGCCGTTACCCTTATGGATGGGACCGACACGGTTGCGAGGGCTGGAAAGGGGCTCAAACTCTACAGGGCCACGGACGTGGCGATCAGCCTCATTTTTTTTCTCTCGGGGTTGATTCTAAAAAAGGAGCAGATCCGAGCGGGCATCAGTGACCTCAAAGGAACGGTCCTCGCCTTATGTCTCATTTTTGTCGTGGCTCCGTTCATCGCTTTTGTCATCGCCTCGTTTCCCCTGGATTCAGGCGTGAAGATCGGCCTGTTCCTGGTGGCGGTCATGCCGACGACGATGAGCACCGGGGTGGTGATGACGGGCGCAGCAGGAGGCAATATCGCCCATTCGCTCCTGATTACGGTTGTCGCGAACAGCATGAGCATCGTGACCATCCCTCTGGCTCTGGCCCTTCTTCTGGGCCTGGGGGGTGGCGCTTCGTCGGTGCCCATCGAAAAAGGGCGCCTGATGCTTCAGATGGGAATGCTTGTCCTCGCGCCCTTGCTGATAGGCCTTTTCCTGAGGCCCAAATCAAGGCCTCTCCCCCGGTTTCTCCAAAAAGGGATCCCCGTCTTCAACCAGTGCCTTATTTTAACCATCGTCTGGATGGGGCTATCCGGAGCGAAAGCGGCGGTGCTCGAGAGCGGAAGCGAGATGGTCCTGATCCTTTTCCTCACCTTCCTTTTCCACGCCCTTCTCCTGGCGGCTTCGTTTGCGGTGGTGAGGGTTTTCCGGATCGAACCGGGCCGTAGGGAGAGCGTCATTTTCATGGGAAGCCAGAAAACCCTTCCCCTGGCCGTGATGCTTCAGGTCACCCTGTTCCCCCAGTATGGCGTGGCTCTGGCCTTCTGTGTGTTCCACCACTTCGTCCACCTGATGATGGACGGGTACCTGGTGGGCCGGCTGAACAGGGGGAGACGCGATCTGTAACGACCCTGGAATTCGGCAAGAAGCCGAAAAGGGAACCCCCCAGGGGCGAGTAAACCGCAGAACACCGAACAATGAATACCGAATGTCGAAGGGAACAGTTCATCATTCTGCGGTTCTTTGTTCGACATTCGGTATTCTAGGATGCATCTATCGAAGCCTGAGGGCCTGCACGGTCTCCGCCAGCGCCTCGTCACTGCCCACGTTGCCGGGAAACACAACGTAAGGGATTCCTTCATACCGGCTCTCGTGGCCTAATCGCCACACGGGCACGCCCGGGAGAATCTGTCCGAGGACCAGAGCCCGCTTCACATTCAACCCCTTGGTCGCGACATCGCTCGCGGTGATGCCGCCTTTGGCGATGACATAGCGCGGTTTCACGGCGATCCGCCGGAGGGCCGTGGTCAATCCATCGGACACGCTGCGACCGATCGCCAGATCGCCTTCCGCATTCCCGGCGTTGATAAGCCTGCGGGTGGTATGGATGACCACATCTTTTTCACCCTGAAGCAAGGTTTCCGCAGCCCGGCAGGCACGATCGATTTCACCTTCCCTCCGGTTATCGTCCAGCAGTTTCTCAACGTCCATTTCAATGACGGCCGTCCGAGGGAGGCCGGCAAGCTTCTGCAACTGGCGCGTTGTCTTGGGCACGTAAGAACCGACGACGGTGAGTCCACCCCCTCCACCCGGCATGTGGAGATCCGAAAAGGAGAGAAGGCCACGGGGAGATATTCCGGCCCTTACCCGGACAAAAGAGGCGGCGGTTCGGTACAGAAAGCGGCGGCCTTGGGCTTCGGCCTCCAGCAGGGCGTTCACAAAAACCTCAACATCTCGATAACCGGCCGCGTTTACCACGCAGACCTTGGCTCTCTCCAGCCCCGTCAAGCGCTCTAGGACGCATGGAGGCCCGCCCACACGAATGTCCTCGATGGAAATAGAGAGGACGCTCCCTGAAGGGATCCGGCCCCCCGACTTCTCCTCCACCCATTCGCGAAGGTTGGAGGACCGGTAACCGAAAACGCTGTCCCGGGCAAACTCCGTCTCGGCCGAAGGGATCAACCGTCCCCCTTCGTCCGCGTAGTGGGTGTCCCCGAGGGTGTAGCGTCCTCCTTCAAGAAGGAAAGGAAATACGATCCAGGCGTCAAAATTTTCTCCCAGGCCTGTTGCCAGGGCTTCGAGTTCGCCGGGGAAATGGCCCCGCAGGGTCGAATCGCTCCGGCTCACGACGGCGAAGGAGCGGCTTCCCTTTCTCCCGGCCTCCACCAGGTTGCGGCCGATCTCCGTGTTCAAGGACTGGGCGGCGGGGAGGGATAAGCTTCTCGAGTTGGTGAGGATATAAAAGGCAGGGAAGTCATCCTGGAGTTCCCTCTGGAGGGCCTCCACCGACCACTCGGTGAGCACGGGGATATTGTGAACGGTCTGGGTGCCGGTGGGGTCGTCATCCAGGACAACGACCTTGCGGCCGCTCGCTCCGACCTGCTTGCGAATGGGAGGCAGCAGGTCCTGAGGCCACTCAGGAGGGAGGCTGCGAAGAAGGTCCTCTTTTATGATTCCTTTTTGATTCTTGGCCATACGCAGCAGAATGAGCGCTTTCTGTTCCGGCTGCTCTTCGTCCCCCTTTTTCCTTCAGCGCGACTTCCTCCTGACGACCTCCTTTACAGCTTCAACGATATGATCCGCGGATAGACCATACTTCTTCAGAAGGTCGAGGTACGGGGCCGACTCCGTATAGGTGTCACCCACACCGATGATCTTCATCGGAACGAGGTGATGTTCCACCACCACCTCAGCCACGGCACTGCCCAGGCCTCCGAAACGGATGTTGTTTTCTGCCGTAACGATCGCCCCGGTTTCTTGAGCAGCCTTCAGGACCATCCCGGTGTCAAGGGGCTTGAGGGTATGACAATCCACAACGCGAACATGGAGCCCCTGGCCTGCCAGGATTTCGGCTGCGATCAGAGCCTGGGCAACCATGTCCCGGATGGCGATAATGGTGGCGTCGGTTCCTTCACGCAGGGTTACCGCCTTTCCTATCCTGAAAGGATAATCCGAGTCAAAGAGGACCGGCACGGGATCCCGGGTAAAGCTCAAGTACACCGGGCCCCGCCATTCGGCGGCGGCCCACACCGCCAGCCTGGTCGAGACCGGATCAGCGGGTGCGATGACCGTCGAGTTCGCGATGGCCCGGAGGATGGAGAGGTCTTCCTGGCCCTGATGGGTCACGCCGTCAGGCCCCGGCGTGATACCGCCGTGACTCGCGGCGATCTTCACGTTCAGGCGCGGGTAGTGGATGCTGTTGCGAACCTGGTCGAGGGCGCGCATGCTGGCGAACACCGCGTAGGTGGTCGCAAAGGGGATCAGGCCGGTGGTCGCCATGCCGGCTGCCGCAGCCATCATGTTCTGTTCGGCAATGCCGAAATTGAAAGAGCGCTCAGGGAACTTCACGGCGAATTCGTTTGTGCGAACCGACTTGGAAACATCGGCATCCAGCACCACCACGTCGGCGTTTCGTTCTCCCAGTTCGAGGAGGGCCTCAGCGTAGGAGTAGCGGGTGGGCTGCTGCTCGGCCTTGGAGAAGAGATCCGCCGGGGTGAGCAACGGGATGATCTCCGGACGGATGTAGCGGTAGGGTGATGGTTTGTTAGAGTTCACAGTCACACCTCCTGATTTCTTCCAGGGCGCACTCCGCCTCCTCCTTGCAGGGGGCTTTACCGTGCCACTCCACGACATTTTCCATGTAGGAGACGCCTTTCCCCTTGACCGTGTGGGCGAGGATGAGGTGCGGGGCTCCCTTTGACCCTCGGGCTTGTTCAAGGGAGTCCACGATCTGGTTCATGTCATGGCCGTCGATTTCGACGACATGCCAGCCGAAGGCGCGCCACTTGTCGGCAAGGGGCTCGATGGGCATCACGTCCACGACACAGGCGTCATTCTGCAGACGGTTGCGGTCGACGATGGCCGTCAGGTTGTCGAGGCGCCACTTGGCTGCGGACATGGCCGCTTCCCAGACAGAGCCTTCCTGGGTTTCACCGTCACCGACGATGACCCATACGTGGTAATCTTTCTTCCGGAGCTTACCGCTCAAAGCCATGCCGAGACCTGCCGAAAGCCCCTGTCCGAGAGAGCCGGCGGTCATGTCCACCCCCGGGGTTTTCCTCATGTCCGGGTGTCCCTGAAGGATGCTGTCCATGCGGCGAAGGGTTCCCAGGTGCGCCCTGTCGAAATACCCCCTCTCCGCCAGGGCGGCATACCAGACCGGGCAGGCATGACCTTTCGAGAGGATGAACCGGTCACGGTCCGGCCATCCGGGATTTTTCGGATCGATCCGCATGATCCGGAAATAGAGGGCTGTTACGATATCGGCCGCGGAAAGGGATCCGCCGGGGTGTCCCGCGTTGGCGGCGGCGATCATCTCGATGATGTCGCAGCGGATGGCGGCTGCCATTTCCTTCAGTTGCCGAACGGTCATGGAGGTTTGGGATGCGTTCAATTTGGACTCCTTCCTTACTTCAGGGAGAAAATGTGACCCTCGATGAATTTCCAGGTTTCCAGGTAATCTCCTCGAGCCATGAGTTTGGGGATCCTGCCCCCGTCGATCTCGTCGAGCTTTCGCCAGATCCTGTTCGAAATCCTGCTGTTGGCCTCGAAGGTTCCCCGGATATCCCAGCGGGTCGGCGAGGTGTCGGAGGTCAGGTAATCGTTGTATTTGTACTTCTTCAGGTAGTACAGGAATTCCACGTACTCCAAGAAGTGCTTGGTGCCGCAGAAGTAATCCCAGTCCCACTTGCCGTCGTTATCATTGATGTGGACGTAATACTTGAAGGGGCTCTCCGCCAGAAGGACGAGCGCCTCGGCAGGGTTTTCGTTCCCGTACGCGGAATGGCCGAAGTCGAGGGTCACCCCCATCTCCTTGATCTGAATGTCATTGAGCAAGCAGAGGGCCTTGGCGGCTGAGTCCACGAAACAGCGTCCCCGTGTCTCGCTCGGCTTGTATTCGATGAAAAGAGGGATCTTCGGCCTGTGGCTGCCTGCCTGGCCGAAAGTCTCCACCAGGTGCTTCCACGCCTTGCCGTAGTCGTACTGAAAGGCGAACTCGTAGCCGTCTCCGAGAGGGCAGCAGGTGACCTTGTTCGCTCCGACGGCGGCCGCGAAATCCTTGGCCTCCTGGATGAAACGAACGGCTTTGTCGCGGATCCCCTTTCGGAGAGACGTCAGGCCGCCGTTGCGGAACTCAGGCTCAGCCTTGACGTTCACGTTGACGGCTGCGACTTTCAGGTTGTGCTTTTTCAGCAGGGCCTTTGTCGCCTTCGCATCGCTCACTTCGTATGGGTAGACGATCTCCACCCCGTCGTAGCCCTCGATATCCCTCATCAATCGAAACTTCTCCTCCAGGGTGATGGGCTCGTTGTATTCGTGGAAGCGATCTTTGGTTCGGGACAGAAATCCGGTGATGATTCCCATTTTCAGCATAGGATTATCCTCCTGCGGTTGAATGCCCTAAGAGTCACGTTGACAGGCGTCCGAACACGGATGATTGACAACCCCCCCTCTCAGAGGCAGTCCGACAACCAGGCCGGAGCACGGTTTTGTCATTTCGACCCCTGTGGGAACAGGGGGAGAAATCTTGAGAATCCGAAAACCTGGAAAACCAAGATTCCTCGGCTAAAGCCTCGGAATGACGTTGTCGGACAGACTCCTCCTCCGCATTCAACAAGGGGGGAGGGTCTTTTGCTCCCAGTCTCCCCCTCTCCTGCAGAGGCGGGGCTGGGGAGATTCGTCATGGCCCCGGCCCATGGGACAACAAGGCCGTGACATATTCCAGGGCCTTGGAGTATTCATCGCGAGCCTCTTCCGGCTTGCAGATGATCTCCACATCGAGGGCTCCCTCATAGCCCGAAGCTTGAAGCGCCTCCAGAAGACGGGGCCAGTGGATGGAGCCCCTGCCGGGCCGGAGAGAGAGGTTTTCCTTCCCGAAGTTGTCGCACAGGTGTGTGCCCACGATCCGCCGGCCCAGCTTGGCAGGGATGAGGTAAAGGTTTTCTTTTGAAGCCCACGCGTGGCCCGTGTCGAAATTGAGCCCCAGGGTCGCGGCACCGAGGCGGTCGCAAAGGCGCATGAAGCCGTCAATCCCGCCGATGATGGCGGAAGGAAGGATTTCCAGAGCCATCCGCCGGCCCGTCTCTTCCACCATCGCCAGGAGCTTTCCCACTTTTTCCAGACATCGATCGAAGAGATCCCGGTAGTCCTGCTCCCTGGGAATTCGGGGCGCTTCAAAGGCCCCGAGGGGTACTGTCACGATACCGCATTCATCAAAGGGACGGACGATTTCGAGGACAGACTCCATGTCCGTGAGACCGATGTCGGAAAAAAGCTTTTCCCTGCTCGAAAAGGCTTCCATCATGAAATGGGCCACGAACTGGGTGGCCTTCAACCCTAAATCGGCGGAGGCTCGACGGACCAGTGAGGCGCCCCTATGGCGCCAGTCTCCAAGGGTTTCCGGATGGAACACCTCCAGCTGGAATCCCTGAAAACCCATCTCTGCCAAGTCCTCCAGTCCCGTCACAACCTCCCCGGGGGTGAAGCGGGCGCTGAATCGGGAAATGAAGTATGCCGGCGAAACGCCGATGACAGGATGCGTGAGTCCCATGGTCTCTTCCTTTTTGTTTTCTTGCCGCAGAGCCGCCGGGCTCCGCGGTGATGCGATTTAGGGTTTCCTCGATTTCTTTCCGAAAGCCTTTTCAATCGCCCGGTTCTTGAGGTTCTTGACAAAGGGAATCTGGACCAGGACCATCCACAGGATAATCAGGGTCAGTCCCAGGGAGACCGGACGGGTGAAGACGGGCAAGAAGCTTCCCTTGGAAACCATCAGCGCCCGCCTGAGGTTTTCATCCGCCATGGGGCCGAGAATGACCCCGATAACCAGGGGGGCGATGGGATAACCCATCTCGGCCAGGAAGTAACTGATGATCCCCACGGGCAGCATGAGATAAAGATTCCAGATGTTGATGCCCAGGGAATAGGACCCGATGATGCAGAGAAGCCCGACGATCGGCATGAAGATCGGAGCCGGTATACGCAGGACCTTCACGACCTGCCTGGCGAGGGTGATTCCCACCACCCATATGGCCATGGAAGCCATGAGGAGGATGGCGGCGCACTCGATGATGAAGTTGGGATGCTCGAAGGTGATCATCGGCCCGGGCGTGACCCCGTGGAGCATCAGGGCGCCCAGGAGCATGGCCGCCGGCGGGCTTCCGGGAATGCCCAGGTTCAGCAAGGGAATGATCGCGCCTCCCACGCAGGCATTGTTGGCCACTTCCGTGGAGAGGACGGCGGTGATCTCGCCTTTCCCGAAATTCTCAGGATGCTTTGAAGTGTTCTTGGCGGCGCCGTAAGAAACCCAGGCTGCGATGTCTTCACCAATCCCGGGTACCACGCCGACGCCGACGCCGATCAGGGAGGAGCGTATGATTTTGGGCACGTTCCGAACCATGGTTTTGAATTCGGGAATGATCCTTTGAAGTTTCTGGAATTCGCTGATTTGAAGGCGCCCCTTGAGCACCTGAATGATCTGGGGGATGCCGAAGGCGCCGATCAGCACTGGGACCACCTCGATCCCGCTGTCGAGCTCGGGAACCCCGAAGGTGAAGCGGGGGTAAAACTGAAGGTGGTCCCGGCCCACGCAAGCCAGGAAAAGCCCGAGGAATCCGGATATCCATCCTTTGACCACCAGGTCGGGGGTGGTCAGGGTGCCGCTGATGAGGATGCCGAAGAAGGCAAGGAGAAAAAACTCAAAGGACGTGAACTGAAGGGCGAAATGCAGGATGATGGGCGACACGGTCACGAGAAAGAGCATGCTGATGATCGTTCCGACTGCCGATGCTGTGGTGCTGAGGCCGATGGCGCGCCCCGCCTGACCTTTGAGGGCAAGGGGGTATCCGTCCAGGGCAGTGGCAGCGGAGGCGGCGGTGCCGGGGATGTTGATCAGGATCGAGGAGTAAGACCCGCCGTAGGTTCCACCGACGTAGATGGCCAGCAGGCAAACCATCGCCGTGGCAGCATCCATTCCGTAGGTGATGGCCGTCAGAAGGGCCACACCCAGGGTGGAGGTCAGGCCCGGCAGGGCGCCGAAAATGATCCCCAGCAGGACGGAGCCGAAGAGAATTCCCAGGTTGACCGGGTTGGAGACCAGGTGAACCAGTGTGTGAAAATAGTTGATGATCGGGTCAACGATCATAAAACCCCTCCCTTAGCAGCGGGCTACAGGAACTCGAGGTACCAGATGTAGTCAAGAACAGCCACCACGAGGCCCTCCTTGGGCATAGGGACCAGAAGGAAGTACTTGAATATCGGCCCGATCATGAAGGGCGCGACAATCGCCACGATCAGGGCAAGTCGATATTTCTTCCGCCACGCCGGGTCGTGGCGAATGCATCTCCACACGTAGAGGCAGTAGGCGACGAGAAAGCCCAGGGCGAGCAGGTCGGTTCCATACGGCAGCAGCGCGTTCAAGGACGAGTCGAGGCCCAGGCTGAAGTACAGAATAAAGCCCAGCTCCACCGCCAGGTACAGGCTGAGGAACCTCTTGAGCAGGGCGTCGTCGAAAAAGTAGAACATGGTGATGAAAGCGACGAGGAACAACACCGCATCCAGGAAGAAGTCGATCCTCGGTAGATTCAGGAAGACCAGGGTTAGAAAGAGGACGGCAACCGCGTAAAAGCGAAAAGTCGCGTCGCTGGTCAACACCCCCACCAGGTGCCTGCTCAGCAGCCACTGAAAGCTGTTCTTGAGTTCCTTGAACCCGATCGCCTTGAGGGCGATCCGGCAGAGGAGAATTCCCAGGAGCGTGATCATGATGCCGATGAAAAGGGGCAACAAGGCGGGAGAAACATACCAGACGTTCATGACCCCGCCCCAACTGTCTTTCATGGGCATCTTGAAGGCCTGGCTGACGATCCAGAGCCCGAAAAGGGAAATCACGGCACCTGAGAAGACATCGGCCTTTCTCAGTTTTTCTTTTTCAAGCATCGTGACACACCTCAACTCGGATTCGCTTTTGAAAGGGGGTGAAAGGGCGGGGTCGGATCGACCCCGCCCATGTCACAAGTTTTGCGTTCATTTGCCGGGTCTTGGAATCTTGAGGCTCGCCGGATCCACCTTGGCTGCGCCGAGTTCCCACAGGGTCCAGGCAAAAAGGGATTCCAGGTTGTTAAACTCTTTCTTGGATTCAGCGCTGGTTTTGCCCGAAAGAAGATAGTAGTTTTCTTTCCCCCATTTCTGCACGGTTTCGGTAGCCATGGCCTTCTTGAATGCACTCTCAATCACGGCCTTGACCTGTTTCGGCGTGTCCGCAGGCACTCCGAACCCGATCGCCTGAGAGATGGGAAGGTACTGTTTCAGGTTGGGGTAGTCATCGAAAGCGGACGGGATCTTGCCCACGTCGGCCACATCAAACGCGGTGGGGATCAGCATGGCCAGAGGTCTCAGCTTGCCACCGCGAATGAGCTGCTGCTGCTCCGCCAACGAGGTGATCACCACCTGAACCTCGCCGGTCATGGCTGCGTTCTGTGCAGGAGCTGACCCGGGGTAGGGGATAAAGTTGAGCTTGGCTCCGGAGCCTTTTTCCAGGGCGAGCAGGTTGAGGTGATGGATAGAGCCGGAGGCGCTTGCCCCTGACTTAACGGCTCCTGGATCCTTCTTGGCAGCTTCGATGAGGTCCTTCAAGGTCTTGAAAGGGGTGCTCGGGGTGACTGACACGAGATCCGGTGAACCGCCGACGATGAAGAAATCCCACACGTCCATTCTTTTTTCCCAACCGCCCTGCACGCCTGCGGTCACGCAAGATTCGGACAACCCGCACAGGGTGTACCCGTCATGGGGCTTGGAGAAGGCATCGGCCATGCCTACGGAACCTCCGACGCCGCCCGTCTTGTTGACGACATTGATGTTGA
>JAGUZM010000277.1 GCA_020060805.1 Deltaproteobacteria bacterium
AGGGAAAAAGCAAAGGCCGCGGGCGCGACAGCGGCTGCGACGGTTTTGGAGGTGGCAGAAGAATCGGATATCGTCCTGATGTTTCTTCCAGGACCGAAAGAGATCGAAGCCTCTGTCCCTGGCCCCAAAGGGATTCTCTCTGCCTCTCGGCCCGTGGGCGTCATCGTGGATCTGAGCACGGTCGACCCGGGGACCACGCAGAAAATGGGTTCCTTGGCCCGGGCCAAAGGGGTGGGGTACCTGGATGCTCCGGTTCTGGGAAGGCCCGCCTCGGTGGGACAGTGGGCTCTCCCTGTGGGAGGCCGGAAGGAAGACCTGGAGGTTTGTCGTCCCGTCCTCGGGACGTTTGCTTCGAAAATCTTTCACATCGGCGATTCGGGGTCAGGGAATAAAGTGAAGCTCCTCAACCAACTGATGTTCGGGGCGATCAACGCCATGACCGCGGAGATGATGGCCATCGCCGAGAAGGTGGGGATTGCGCCGGCTACCCTGTATGAGACCATCACCGCGAGCCAGGCCGCGACCGTAAGCAACCTCTTCAAAGAGTTGGGAGCGAGAATCGCGAAGGAAAACTACGAAAACCCGACCTTTACCGTCCATCTGCTCGAAAAAGACGTGCGCCTTGCCGTGCAGATGGCCAAAGAACACCGGGTCCCGCCCATATTGGGCCGCACAGTTGAACTGATGAATGAATTGGCCCAGGCTCAAGGGCTGGGGGATAAAGATACATCTGTCATGTGGAAAAGCGTTCTGAAGGCGTGGGAAAAACAGGCAAACCCTTCGTGACGCGCCACCGCAACCCCCTTTAATCGCTCGGAAAAGCTGCCTCTTTGATCCATCCGGGAAGGTTCCGGGGCTCCCCGTTCGGACCGTCAACGGCCGATGTCCTTCCCTCCCCGGGCTTTATCCAAACCCTCCCCACGCAGGGAATCAGGGCCTTGGGCCCCGATCCACCCACCCCCAGTTAGTTCTACTTGACAAAGTTTGGAAACCGTATAAAGTTAGATCCACCTAACATGGGAGGGTGTGACATGAGCCCGGCATCCAAGCTGACTCCCCAGATGGAGGACTACCTCGAGGCCATATACCATCTTTGCCGCGATGAAGGGGTCGCGCGGGTTAAGACCATTGCCGGACGGTTGGGCGTAACCACCCCGAGCGTTGTCGGTGCCATCAAGAACCTGAAGCGCAGAAAGCTCGTCCGCCAGGAGCTCTACGGGTATGTACGCCTGACGGAGGACGGTGAGGAGATCGCTCAAAAAGTCATCCAGCGTCATGAGATCTTGACGGATTTTTTTGAGCAGTTTCTAGGCCTCGACTTTGAGACCGCGTCCAGGGATGCTTGCAAGATCGAGCATGCGGTAAGCTCCGAGACCCTTCAGCGACTTCGATCGATCGCGAAGTTCATCGAGACGGAACCTCGGGTCAACAGGGATTGGATGAAGCGGTTCAGGCGATTTTACAGCGAATTCGAAGGCAGGGTGCAGAAATGATTACCACGTTGGAAAAACTCAAGGACGGCGATCAGGCGGTCGTGCGGGATATCAAGGGCGGGCATGGGGTACGTCAGCGACTGAGTCACCTCGGCCTCCATCCGAACGACAGAATAGCCGTGATCAGAAGCGGATATGTCGGGGGCCCGGTTCTGGTTGAAATCCATGGCGCGGAGGTTGGGATCGGCCATGGTATGGCCGAAAAGGTCGAAGTTGAAATCGAGGAGCAGAAATGAAAATCGTTCTCGTCGGACAGCCGAACTGCGGCAAGAGCTCTCTTTTCAACAGCGTGGCAGGGTACAAGACCGTCGCCTCCAATTTCCCCGGGACCACCATTGAGTACACCTCCAGCCGGGTGAGCGTGAATCGCGAGCCCTTTGACCTCGTTGACCTCCCTGGCATCTACTCCCTGTCAACGCCGGAAAAAGAGGAACTCCTGACCCGGGATTATCTGATGAAAAGCAGGCCGGACCTTGTCATCAACATCATCGATTCATCGGTCCTTTCGCGAAGCCTTGAATTGACCCTCGAGCTGCTCGAACTGAAGATGCCCCTCGTCGTTTGCCTCAACATGATCGATGAAGCGAGGAGGAAAGGCATCCGGATCGATGTGGAGCACCTGTCCCAAGACCTCGGGGTGCCGGTCGTACCCACCATATCCACCAGAGGCGAGGGCGTTCCCGAGCTTTTTCAGGCTGCCCTGGAATCGCTTCGAGACAAGAGAGCGGGAAAAACCTTCCACTTCTCATTGGACGTGGAGAAGGCCGTTTCAGAGCTCTCTTCGCTCCTCGATGACGGGGCGTTGACGAACTTGGCTATCACTCCCCGGTTTCTGGCCATCAAGTTGCTCGAGCAGGATCGCGAGTTCGAGGAAGCGGTGGGAAAGGTGAAACCGGAAATTCTTCCCGAAATCGAGCGACGGCGGCGAGACATCTCGGAATGCCACGGCAGGCCTTCGGATATGGTGATTTCCTCGGAGAGACACTCCCTGGCGATGAATCTCTTCGAGCATGTGACCAAAGTGACCCGTCGCGGCAAGAGGGACTTCAAAGAGCGACTCGACAAATACCTGATGCACCCCTTCCTGGGTTATGCCATTCTGGGATCCATCCTGCTCTGCTTTTTCTGGTTTGTCTTCAGCCTGGGCAAGCATGTTGAAGAACCCATTCTCGCCTGGTTCGAGGCTCTCTCCAATTACCTGGCCCTGCATTTCAGCAAGGACTCATTCGTATTCACGGTCCTTAACGGCCTGACCCTTGGGTTTTCAGGCGGCATCGGCATCGTCCTTCCCTATCTCATTCCCTTCCTTCTGGGCTTGTCCCTGCTGGAGGACGTCGGGTATCTGCCGAGGGCCGCATTCCTGATGGACTCGATCATGCACCATGTCGGCCTTCATGGTAAGTCCATCATCCCCTTTGTGCTCAGCTACGGGTGTAATGTCCCGTCCATCATGGGCGTAAGAATCATCGAAAAGGCGAGGGATCGTTTCATCACCGGAATCTTGCTTACCTTCATTCCCTGTGCCGCAAGAACGACCATCATCTTCGCGATTGTGGCGTTCTACATCGGGCCGATCTACGCCTTGCTCCTCTATCTCCTCAACCTCGTGGTCATCGCAGGCGTCGGCAAGGCGATGTCCAGGCTGATGCCCGAGGTCTCGCCGGGGATGATCCTGGAAATACCCAATTACAGGGTTGCAAAGCTCAGCGCTGTCGTGCGCAAGGTCTGGTTTCGACTGCGGGAGTTCGTGGTCATCGCTTGGCCCATCCTGATCGTCGGGAGCCTCATCCTCAGCCTGCTCGAATACCTGCAGCTTTCCGAGGTCATCAACCGTATGCTTTCACCCCTTACGAGCAGCATCCTGGGCCTGCCGGAAGCGGTGGGCATCACCTTGATTTTCGGAATACTCCGAAAAGAGCTCTCCATCATCATGCTCGTCCAGGCACTCGGGACGGCGGACTTCGCATCCGTGATGAGCACGGAGCAGATGCTCGTTTTTACGGTCTTCGCGATGTTCTACATTCCCTGCCTTGCGACCCTCGGCATGCTCCGGTCCACCCTGGGTAATCGGGGAATGCTTTTTGCCCTGGTGTTCAACACGGTCGTTGGCACGGTGATGGCTTTGCTGTTCCGACTGGGTTTTTGGTTGGTGTGAAAGATCGGTACCTGGCATCTCAACGAAGACGGGGCTTGCCTCTGAGGGGAAGGGCGCGTCCCTGAAAGGGGGTCTTGAGAAAAGCCTGGATGGGTCTTGCGGAGGGGGCTGAGCAGCGAGCCGATGCCCTGACGTTCCATTTCATCTGCGGAAGATCACAAACCTCCAGACCTTCGCGGGGTACAGAAACCGGGGTCCAGAAGAGGTCTCATTCCTTCCTGATCAACTCCAGGACGTACTTCAACCTCTCGTAGTTGTTGCAACCTATACCGCTCCCCAACCTGCAACTCATCTCGTAATCGGCAAGGGCTTCGTCGAGCTGGCCGATCCTGTAACGAGCGTAGCCGCGGTTGTTGTAGGCGAGCCCAAAATTCGGATTGATTTCGATCGCCCGGTTGCAGTCCTCGATCGCCTCCATTTGCATCGCTTTGTTGCTATACGCTCCTGCTCTGTTCGTGTAGGCGACCTCGTTGCGAGGGTCGAGAGCCAGGGCGGATGTGGCTGCACGGATGGCCTCGTCCCAATCCCCTTGGTTGAACGCGGTGAGGCTCTTGTCAACCAGTTGACTGACGTTGGACTGGAGTTGGAATGTCCTGTCCATGTCCACTTCATCCGCAGGGAATCCCTGGGACCCTTGACGCTCTCCGCACCAGACATAATCTCCCATGTCCTTCCAGATGGCGTCACATCGCATGTTCGTCCCATTCTTGAAATAGATGTAGTATAAACCGAACCCCTCGCC
>JAGUZM010000193.1 GCA_020060805.1 Deltaproteobacteria bacterium
CACCACGTTGCCTCTCACTGCGAATGTTTTGAATTCCTGAAAGAAGCCCATATTCTCACCTCCTTTGATTTGAAGTGCATGAGAAAAGAAGGATGCCGTCGTGAAAAATAGTTTCAAAGCCGAGAAAAGAGGAAATCCCCCCAACCCCCCTTTTACGAAAGGGGGGCGAGGAATCTGTCCGACAACTAGAAATCGTCCGCCGTCCACCGTCGTTCGTCCTTCGGTACCTCAGGACGAACGCTTTTGACGCTCATGGTGAGGTATCGAACCATACATACCTCAGGGCGAAGGGAAACAGCATTTCGTAACTCCCTGAGCTTCCGATCATGGTTCATATCCTTCTATACCTCAGGACAGGCTCTACCGCGAAGGGAAAATCAAAGATCAGGGACCTCGGTCGCCGTTCACCCTGAGCCATCCGCGGGTGAAAGGTCGCAATATCCAGGTTTTCGGACAAGCTCATAGGGGAGATTTCTGAAAAGATGTCAATAAATTCCGTGACTATTAATGAATAATGCGGGGCATGGCGGGATTGTTCTTTTTCACGGAATACTTGCGCGACTTCTGGTAAAATGCGGAAATGAGAGGGGTGCGTGAAATGAAAAGGAAAAGGGTCGCGGGAATGAGGACAAAAAAAGGGAGTTCAAAAAAAGAACTGAAGATACCCGGTTTTGTGCGGACCATCCTGAAGAGGCTCGATGCCAACGGCCACGAGGCCTATGTGGCGGGTGGGGCAGTGAGAGATGTCTGCATGAATCAACCGGTGACGGACTGGGACATCACGACATCGGCGCCACCGGAGGCCATCAAGTCCCTGTTCCAGGACATCCGCAGCTTTTCTCTCAAGCACGAGACTGTGACCCTGGTGAAGCGAGGCGAGCATTATGAAGTCACCTGTTTCAGGGGCTCGGACGGCCAGGGGAAGACCCTGGAAGAGGATTTGTCCCATCGGGACTTCACGATCAACGCCATGGCCTACGATGCGAGGGAAAAGAGAATCATCGATCCCTACGGCGGAAGGAAGGACATTTCCCGAAAGCTGATCCGGGCGGTGGTCAATCCTGAAAAGAGGTTTCAGGAAGATCCCCTCCGGCTCATGCGTGCCGTGCGGATCGCCACGGAGGTCGGCTTCAAGATCGAGCCCAAGACGTCCAGGGCCATCTCCCGAATGGCAAAACGGTTGGGAGAGGTTGCAAAAGAGCGAATCAGGGACGAAGCGGTCAAGATCCTTTTGAGTGAGAGACCGTCGAAGGGATTGGATCTCCTTCAAGAGAGCCGCCTCCTGCCAACGGTCCTCCCCGAACTCCTGGAGGGCTACAGGAAAAAGCAGAACAAGGACACGATCTACCGGCACATCCTCAAGACCCTGGATCGCGTGGAACCCGATCCTGTGCTGAGCCTCACGGCCCTTTTCCATGACATAGCAAAACCTCGCCACAGAGAAAAAATGAAAGGGGTGTTCCGCTTTCCGGGCCACGAAGCGGCGAGCGCCAGGATGGCCCAGGATGCGATGGAGCGGCTCAAGTTCAGCAAGGTGATGATACGGCAGGTGGCGAACCTGGTGCGTCACCATGTGCCTGTGACGAACTTTGACTCCCGATGGAGCGATGAAACCCTGAGACGGCTCATTCGCAGGCTTGGGCCTGAGAACACGGGCGACTTTTTCCTCTTCTCCAGGGCGGATGTTCTCGCTCACGGGAAGCGACAGGAAAGGCTCCGAAACCTGTCCGACCTGGAGACAAGGGCGTATCGGATGATGAAGCGGGCCCTGCCCATGGAAACAGGGCAACTGGCGATCGACGGGACGAGAGTGATGGAGATCTTCGGCCTCTCTCCAGGCCCGAAGGTCGGCAAGATACTGGACTACCTCATGGAGAGGGTGACGGATCAGCCTGAGATGAACACGATAGATAGGTTGATTGCCCTGCTGGAGGAGATGAATGTGGGGGGAAAGTAGCAGTATTATATTTTAGAAGTTGATTGAGTTAGTGCCCTCTACAGTTGAAGCTCCGAGCAGGTAGACAGAGGAGCGGTGCACGGTGCACGGTACAAGGTCCACGGAAAGACAGTTCCTAAAGGGGGGAGAGGGGAAGGGTGGGGGGGAGGCTGTTGAAAGGGAGGGCTTAAAACCCCTCCCCTACGAATGCCAGAGAAACTGAAGGTCGGTGAAAGAATTTGCCTCAAGCGAGGCGTCCCTCCTCCGCAGCAGTTCTTTCACGGAGGACGGGAAGCCGAGCGCTCCTCGAACGGAACGAAGTGGAGTGCTCCTCAAGCGAAGCGATCTCAGTGGTAGTGACTATCTGTGGAGGCTGAAGGCTTCCGTGAATTCCACGGAGCAACAGGTGGGCTGAAAACGGGGTTTCAGACCGAGGCGCTGGGCCTCCTCAATCGCTTCCTCAGACCAGATCGCCATGCGGGTTGCGCCCGCCATTATCGCCAGTTTTTCCATAAGAAAACCCTGCCGGTTCCTCGGTCGCTCGCACCCCAGGGAGATGGGCAGCCGGGGCATCAGAATCCTCGCCCTGGCAATGAGCCGCGCCACCTCCAGCGGAGAGGGGGGGCTTGCCTCGGCCATGGCCGTCCCCTTCATCGGCGTCAGCACGACAATGACAAGGGCGGAGAGATTGTATCGGCTCAGCACCTCCAGGGCCCGGTATTCCCCCTTGATCTTCCCGTAAAACAACCCGGCAACAAGGTGAGGGGCGAGCTGAAGGCCGCTTCCAGAGATGCTCTCCAGGGATTCATGAACCTGCTCCAAGGCTTGCAGATGGTACACTTGTGACGCTGTTTCCTCATCACCCATCACATCGATCAGGGCCTGCTTCACTCCCGCCTGATGGAGCCGGGAGGCCGTAACGCGGTCAGGAAATCCCACATGGGCTGAAAGAAAAAGCCCTGTTTCTTCCTTCACCCGACGGATGGCGTCGTAGAAGCCCGGCCACGGCATTTTCCCCTGGGGATCGGACCCGCCGCTCAGGAGCAGCCCCAGGGCTCCCAGCCCGGCCAGTTTCTTGCTGCCCTCGACTAATTCCGCGGGTTCGCTCACGGGGATCATCGGGGCGAGAAGCCTGCCTTTGCAGTGCTCGCACATGAGGTCACACCGGTTCCCGGTGATGGAGATAGCGGGGTACCGGCCCCTTTCCCGGCCGTAACGGATCATTCCCGGCAGGTAAAAGGTGAAGTCGTTGCCGAGGTGGGACCGGGCCGTTTCCCAGGCTTTCCGGAAAAGGCCCTGATCTTCCGCGCTCAGTTCAGGCAGGGATGAGGAAATAGCGTGCTTCATGGATTGGCTTGACACATGTGCAATGCGCCGGATATTCTAATAGGATAAAGGTATTAGGAGCGCACGGCACATATTAACCCGAGTCATTCACAAGGAGAATAGAAAAATGAAGAAAATTATGCAAGGAACGCTGTGCTTCTGGTGCGCCTCTCTGATGGCGCTCCTCGTATCGTGCTCCCCGATTCCATATCTCGAACTGCAATACCGCCTGCCCGCCAAGTCGGACAATCTGAAAGGGAAAAAAGTCTACGTGGCGGTGGAGGACGTCAGGACGAGCAAAGATATGATCGGCAGGGGCGCCCGCGAGGAGTTCGAGAATTTCTCGGGCAGCATTTCACTCTCCGTAGCGCGAGCCTCGGAGACCGGGACGCGGGTGGGCATCTACGACGTGCCGTCCATTTTCAAGGAAGCGTTCATCCGAAGGCTTCAGAACGAGGGTGTGGAGGTCGTCCCGAGAATGGAGAAGGGAACCCTGGAGCTGTCCCTCATCCTCCAGCAGTTTCTGCTCAACCTGACGGACCGGCAGTGGACGCTCAAAATGGGCTACGAGGCGAAGCTGAGCAAAGACGGCAAAGTCCTCTCAAGGCAGATCGTGAGCGGCGAAGGGGAGCGGATGAAGCTCTTGGGTAGAGAG
>JAGUZM010000624.1 GCA_020060805.1 Deltaproteobacteria bacterium
GATGACGCCCTTGGACATGGCGTCGTAGACTTCCATGACAGGGGTGGGAGCCGGGGTGGCGCCCAGAGCTTTGACCGTATCACCGACGGTCCCGGGCGCTCGGAGGGTCATCCCTTTCAGGTCTTCCAGGGTGCGCACCGGTTTCTTGCTGATGATGACGTTCGGGGTGCTGGTGTGCATCCAGAGCACTTCCACGTCCTTCCATTCCTTCGGCTTAAACTGGTCATAAAAATCATTGGCCACCTGGTTGGCAACCCATCCACTGGGATAGCCCAGGGGCAGGCCGACGGCTTCCGTCACCGGCATACGACCGGGCGTGTATTCCACATGGGAGAAACCGATGTCAGCAATTCCCGTGGTGACACCCTGAAACATGGCTGGCGCTTTGAGCAGGGAGCCGCCCGCAAAGAACTGCACCTTGACACGGCCGCCGGTGCGCTTTTCCAGGTCAGCGATGAACTCTTCACACAGCTTGGAATGTCTTGCCGGCGGGGGGAAGTAGTTTGCGAATTTGAGCTCAATGACCTGGGAGGCGGCATCGGCGCGGTCAAAAGCTCCGGTGGTTGAGAGGAACATCAAACAGAGAATTGCGGTGAGGAACAAAAAACTGCCCTTTCTCATCTCTTACCTCCTTTGGGAAATGGTTATAAGCCTCGCTACCTTCTGCCTATGTCTCATCCTGCCCCCTACCGATCAGGGACCTGATGATGTCCCTGGTCTGAAAGGTGAAGCAGTCGATAATATCGCCGGCCCGATCAAGAGACTGAACCCGGGATTGGGGTTTCTTCTTTGTTCCCGTTTTTCCCATGTACGGCATCATGGTCTGCAATGCAAGCTACCGGAGAAGGGGATTGACTGTCAACACATGATTGGTGGCCCCCTGCCCTGAGGGGGTCCGGGTACAGGCTAACTTCGATGCTTTTCGCGTCCCTTATCTATCGCAGCCAGCTCAGCCAGGCCGCCCCTGCCGAACTTGTTGAGTTTCACCCCCCCTGAGAGCCGGGGAAACTCCTCCATGATGCAGAGTTCGTCCGGAAGCTTGTAGCCGGCGATTCTTCCTTTCAGAAAATCTCTCACCTCTTTGAGGCCCAGGCTTTGCTTTTCCTTGGGAATGACGCAGGCGCAGATACTCTCTCCCAGGACCGGGTTCGGTGTCGCGACGACAGAGACCTCTTGAACCTTTGGGTGCGTAACGATCAACGATTCCAGCTCATAAGGGTATATTTTGAATCCGCCGCGGTTGATGAGGTCCTTTGTCCGGCCGTAGATCTTGAAATAATCCCCTTTTTCTCTTGAGACCAGATCCCCCATGTGGAGCCACCCGTTCACGATCTGCTTCTTCGTCTCTTCAGGGTTATTCCAGTAGCCTTTCAGGACATGCCATCCCTGAAGGGTGAGCTCCCCGATCTCTCCCTCCGGAAGCTCTTTTCTTGACGCAGGATCGACCACACGAACCTTGGTGTCGGCTATCGCCTTTCCCACGTAGGATTCTCTGATTTCCAGGGGCGACGGATAGGGGCAGACGATGCCCAGGCCAGGGCCGACCTCGGAGGCTCCCCAGAATGAAGTGAGGTAAACCCCCATTTCTTTCTCCACCCGGCGGATCAACCCCTCGGGTGCGATCTGGCCCGCGATCATCCCGGCCCTGAGGGAGCTGAGGTCATAGCGGTTTCTTTTGGGGTGATTCAGTTCCAGGATGTAATGGGCAGGCGCAGCGAGCTGCAGGGTGACTTTCTCTTTTTCGATCAAGTGGAACGCCCCTTCCGGGTCGAATTTATCCATGAGAACGAGGGTGGAGCGGAGCAGCATGGGCTGTATCAAAATCGCGCCGCAGCCGTAGGAATGACTCATGGGCAGCAGGCCGATAAAGACATCATCCGAAGTGGCGTGAACACCGAGGGAATACTGCCGCCCCGCATTGACGGCCTGGTAATGGGTGATCATCGCCCCTTTCGGTCTTCCCGTGGTTCCCGAGGTGTAGATGAGCATGGAGAGGTCTTCATGGGTGTTCAGGGTCGGGGGGGAAAAGGATCGATCGCGGCCTTGGGCCAAAAGGTCATGAAAGCGGTAGACCCCCTCGCCTTCGCCCTCGCCGACGAGGATGGTGTGTTGAAGGGCAGGGAGGGTTTTCCTCATCCCTGTGACCGCGTCAAGATAATCATACCCTTCCCACTCCCCTTCGATGATAATCGCTTTCGCGCCCGAATTCCGAAGAATGAACTCAGCTTCGGCCCTGCGGTAATTGGGGTTCACCCAGGCGACGATGAGCCCCAGCTTTTCAAGGGCGTAGAAAGAGACGATAAACTCGATGGAGCTTTTCATGTAAACGGCGACGGGGTCCCCTTTTCTCAGCCCCAGGTCCTGCAAACTCACTGCAAGGGCGGTGGCCATCTCGTCCAGCTCCTGGAACGTCTTTCTCCGTTCCCCGTCCACAACGGCGACCTTGTGAGGGGCAGCTCTCGCTGCCGTCTCCAGAACCTCTCCCAGGGATAGGGCGCTGGGAATCTCCATTTCTTGGAAGGAACCTCCTTGCTGCTTGGCTTTTGAGGGCTTGATCACGGCGAGTTCACCCCGGCCTGGGTCGTCGTAAAGTTGCACAATGTGAAACCCGGTTGTGCATCCTGAACTCTAGTGGCAGCCAGCCGCTGTTGTCAAACAAATAACCTTTCTTCGGCCCATGGGCCTCGTGCTTGTCGCGGGTTTATCTTGACACCTCCTGCTGCTGGTGTTAGGGGACGAAAGAATGAAAAACACCTCCACGATATGAAAAAGGGGAAGGAATCCGGGTGATTTCCTGGTGCGATGAGGCAAAAGTCGCAAGGAGTTTTGAACTCTTGGACTCCCGCAGGAAACCCTTCAGGGGAGAGCGGTGATTATGGAAGTGGGACGCCGCCTGCGTTCAGAAAGGGGATAGGGATGAACCGGTTGGTTTCGACAGAAATCGGATCGTCAGAATTCGTCAGGAGGAAACTGCACGAATTGACGGTCTTGGCGGAGATGAACAAAGAGATTCACTCCACTATGAATATCGGCCAGCTCATGAAAATCCTTGTTCAGAAGGCAGGTGTCGGCGTTAATTTTGAAAGGTGTTTGATATACCTTCTTGAGGACGATTACTTGCGTTGTGTTGCCTGGATTGATCGGGTGAAGAGAGAGAAGGCCTCGATCGTTGAGAAGCGGGTCGGATTTCGAATGGATGAAAACGCCGTGGAGGTCCTGGTCGTCAAAACGGGGAAGCCCATTCATGTGCAGAATGCTCTCCAAGACAAAAGAGTAAACCCAAAAGTGTTGAGGGTCTCCGGCACGGAGGAATATGGCGTTTCCCCTCTCATTGGGCGGAAAAAAGTATTGGGGGTTTTGACCGGGGACAAGTTCTACAGCAAGATGCCCATCCTGCCCGAGGATATGGAGAGCCTGCAATTATTCGCCGGGCACATCAGCCTGGCCATCGAGAATGCGATGCTATATGAGGAAAAGGAGAGGTTCAACAAGGTCTTGGAGAAAACCGTTCAAGAGCGAACCTCCGAACTTGCCCGGGCATATCAGGACATATCCAGAAAAATGACAAAATTATCGAGTCTTTATCAGATGGCGAGACTGCTGGATGAGAGCTTGGGGCAAAAGGCTGTTCTCGACCAGATTTCGGCGCTCCTGGGAAGCCTGGGATGCGACACTTTTTCTGTCAGCCTGTTGCAGGACGGTAAACGCAAGACGGTGCTTCTGAAGGGACTGGACGGTGCTGATAACATACCCATAGATCTCGATCTGCCGGAGGAAGGGAATGAGGAATTCTGGAGGTCCCCTCAGGTTTTTCTGCTGGACAGTATTCCCTCGACTCAACTGCCTCCTGCGTACCTCGATTACTGCCGAAAAAGAAAACTCCAGTCTTTCATCGTGACTCCCCTCATTTCCAGAGGGAAACGAATCGGTTTTCTGAAGATTTACTCTCAAAAAGCCGATGCTTTTCCTGAGGAACAGAAGGACTTTTTCAACGCTTTCGGCCAGCAGATCGGAGCGGCCCTTGAAAATGCGATCATGTACCAGCGAGTCGTGGATGAGAAGAACCGCATAAAAATCATCTCAAAAAGAATTGAACAGGAAAACCTGTACTTGAAAGAAAGGATCAAATCCGAGTTCGTGCTCGGGCGAAGTCCCAAGATGAGTGAGGTCATGGATCTGGTGCAAAAGGTGGCGCCAACCTCAACGACGGTCATAATCTACGGAGAAACGGGGACAGGAAAAGAGCTCATCGCCAATGCCATTCATGAAATCAGTCCCAGAAAAGGCAGGTCGCTGATCAAGGTAAACTGCGCCGCCATTCCCGATGAATTGATCGAGAGCGAGCTTTTTGGGCACGAGAGAGGGGCTTTCACTGGAGCCTACGAAAAGCGCATCGGGATGTTCGAGCTGGCCCATGGGGGCACCATTTTCTTGGATGAAATCGGTGATCTTTCGATGAAGACCCAAACCAAGCTTCTGAGGGTTTTGCAGGAGCAGGAAATTCAACGCATAGGCTCAAAAGCGCCTATCCACGTTGATGTCAGGGTGATCGCAGCTACGAATAAAGACCTGCGGAAAAGGATTGAAGAAAAGAAGTTTCGCCCGGACCTCTATTATCGTCTGGGTGTTTTCCCGATCACATTGCCTCCGTTGAGGGAAAGAAAAGAGGATATCGAAGCTCTCGTGGATTTCTTTCTGAACAAATATGCCCATATCAGGCAAGGCAAAATGAGGCTTCATCCAGGCGCGTTGAGGGTCCTGCTGGGGTATTCCTGGCCGGGCAATGTTCGTGAACTCGAAAATGTCATCGAAAGGTTGGTCATCATTTCGAGGAATGACGCCATAACGTTGGAGGATCTTCCGAGGGAGCTTTGGAACAACTCAGCCCCAAACATCTCTCCGAAACATCTGGGCGAGGCCATCCGAGAGTTCAAGAAGAATATCGTTGTCCAGACGCTGGCCTCCGCAGGTGGAAAGAAATCCAGGGCGGCAGAAATGCTGGGGCTGCCACGGTCCAACTTTTCAAGGCTCCTCAAGTCTCTCGACGTGTGAATTGGTTATCAAATAGATAACGAAATAGGTCCATGAGGGTTTTAATTATCATAATGATAGCAGAATTGATATCAAGACGATAGCATCCTTCGCTTTTCCTGCCCTTCTTTTTATCCATTTCCTGTCCTTCTCGTTTTATAACTATTTGAAATCACTAAGTATAAAGGATGAAGCCTGGTGAAGGCACGGTTATTGCTCGCAAGACAATAAACCGGACGTCATAAGAACAGGGGTCGATTTTGCTTGTGGTCGGCGAGATGGGCAAAGGGCGACCCAGAAAGGACATAAAAATGGGACAGAAAGTCGAAGTGCTCACGGATTGTACCCTGTGTTACCACAGTTGCGGGTGCAGGGTTACGGTGGAGGACGGCAAGGCCGTAAAAGTCGAGGGCTTGGAGTCACACCCGCTCAACAAAGGGAAGCTCTGTCCAAAGGGATGGAGCGCCCAGGAGAACATATACAGCCCGGATCGGATAAAACGCCCTCTAAAGAAGGTTGGCAGCTCTTTTGAGGAGATCTCTTGGGATCAGGCACTGGATGAGATTGCGGGGAAGCTCCAGGATCTCAAGTCCCGTTTCGGGCCCCAGGTGCTGGGTGTGTTTAGCGGTTCCATCGGCGTGGAAAACCTCGAGATGGCAGGCCTCGTACAGCGGTTCAAAGCCGCTTTTGGGTCACCCAACTTCTTTTCGGTAGAGAGCGTTTGCTACCGCATGCGTATCCGGACCCGCCAGATCACTTTCGGCAAATACCCTACCGAAGAGCTGGATTCCAAACTCTATATTCTGTGGGGCCACAACCCGGAGCAGTCTGATTTTCCTCTCAGCCTGGCCCTGGAAGAGAATCTTGAGAATGGAGCCAAACTGGTGGTCATCGATCCTAAACGGATACCGCTGGCTGACCGCGCAGAGATGTACCTACGTATCCGTCCTGGCACGGACGGGGCGCTGGCATTGGCTATGATCCATGTGATCATCAATGAGAAGCTTCATGACCAGGAATTCATAGACCGCTACACGGTAGGCTTTGAAAAGCTTGTTCCTCATGTGCAAAAATACACTCCGGAATGGGCCGAGGAGATCACCTGGGTCGGAGCGAAAGATATCCGAAAGCTGGCAAGGCTGTTTGCGGGCACAAAAGGGGCCAGTATCTTCCAGGGCACCTGCACGCAGGATCAGACTGCCAATGGTACGCAGAACAGCCGTGCCTTCTCGATCCTACAGGTCATCACGGGCAACATCAATGTGCCGGGCGGTTGGGCCATCAGCCCTCGCCTTGCATTCGGAAACGTGGGACTCGGCGTAGAGGGAGATCCGATAGGTTCAGAGCAGTATCCGCTGTTCTTTGAAGTATGGGGCCGAAAGAGCCCGTATGGCGTGGTGACTCTGGTTCCTGAATGCATTCCCGACAAGCTGAAGGCATTTATCGTCGTCGGCGGCAACCCCCTTGTGTCTATGCCCGACACGAATGCGTTTACAGGGGCTTTCCGGAAGCTCGACCTCCTCGTTGTCCACGATTTCTTCATGACGGCTACCGGCCGTGAAGCCCACTACGTGCTCCCGGCCTGTTCCCATCTTGAGAAATGGGGCGTGGCCTACACCTATAACGTGTGCCACTGTTTGCCCTTCCTGATGTTGCGGAAAAAATGCATTGAGCCATTGCATGAGAGTTGGTCGGAATGGAAGTTCCTGACCGAGCTTGCCAAAAGACTGGGGATGGGTAACCTCTTTCCCTGGAAATCCGAGGAAGAGTTGGTCGCCTTTGAACTCGCTCCATCAGGGCTTTCTTTTGATTACCTTCTACGGGAGAAACCGGAAGGAGACTATTATCAGAAGAAGCAATACGGCATCCCGGGTGGGCAGTTTTCGACCCCGTCTAGGAAAATAGAGATCTACAGTGAGGCGTTGGAAAAAGTCGGGTTCGATCCCCTTCCGATTTACCTTGAACCGGAGAGAAGTCCACGGCGGGCCTCCAAAGCATTCCAGGAAAAATACCCTTTGATTCTATCTACCGGCAACAGAAACCTTTACTACACCCACAGCCAGCATCGCAGCATTGCAGCTCTGCGGGAAATGAGCCCTGAACCTTTCTTTGAAATCGGGCCGCTCACGGCTCAGAAGTACGGGGTGAGGAGCGGCGATGAGGCGGTCGTGGAGACGAACCGGGGAAAAGTGAAAATGAAAGCCAGGGTGGATGAAAGGGTCGCAGAAGGGGTGCTCCTTGTGCCCCATGGCTGGACCGGAGAGGCCAATGCGAATCTACTCACGGATGTTGAATGCAGGGAACCGATTCTGGGCTACCCGGATATGAAATCCTTGATGTGCTCCATAAGAAAAGCCTAGGAGGGGACATGGAGATTTCAGAACTCTTCAGGCTTGACGGCCGAGTGGCGCTGGTCACCGGGAGTGCCCAAGGGCTGGGGAAAGACATTGCTCTGACCCTGGCTCAGGCCGGCGCTTCCCTGATCCTCGCGGACCTGGCGGTTGCGGCGGAAACAGCCAAGCAGGTTGAGGCTGTGGGGGCCAAGTGTATTTCCATACAAGCTGACATATCCGATGAAAAAGCCGTGGAGAAGCTGGCGCGGCGGTCCATAAAGGAATACGGGAAGGTCGATGTGCTCGTCAACAATGCCGGGATCTCCCAGTTGGGCTTCATCCCCACGGAAGAGTCATCCATCGAAGAATGGGACAGAGTGATCGGGGTCAACCTGCGGGGAACCTTTCTGTGCTGCAAGCGCATCGGAAAAGAAATGATCAAAAGCGGCGGTGGGAGTATCGTTAACGTATCCACCACCGCCGGCATAAACGGTGTGCCCAGGGCACCCGCTTACTGCGCCTCGAAAGCGGGAGTGAATCTGCTGACGAAAAGCCTGGCCCTTGAGTGGGCCCGGTACCATGTCAGGGTCAATGTCGTTGCCCCTCACTATTTGGAGACGGCATTGTCAGAAGGGCTGAGAGCGTCGGAAAAGGCTTACACCGGCCTGGTAAAACAGATACCCCTCAGGCGGTTCGGCAAGACTTCCGAAATTGTCGGGGCAGTGCTGTTCTTGGCCTCCGGTGCCTCCAGCTACATGACGGGAAGCGTCGTGGTCGTGGACGGAGGATACCTGGCCCAATAGCCGGTGGTGGGCGGGATGGTTGGATCGATCCAGCAGGTTGCTGAAAAACGCTCATCTACGGTGTTGCCCTCCATCCTCCGTAGCAGTTCTACTGCGGAGGACGGGTCATCCCTTCCCGTGTCTAGCACGGGACAGGCTTATTGCGACGCACCTTCATCTACGTCTCACTCCTCGGCCCGCCGGAGGCGGATAAAGATTGTCGGGCTCCTTGGATCTGAGCGTTTTTGAGCAACCTGGGGGTAGGGTCTTTTTCAGTATCCTGCTAGTGTCGTGTACCAGAAATAGGTTGTCATCTCGACCGCAGGGAGAGATCTTTTAACTACTCTGAAACGTTAGATTTCTCACTTCGTTCGAAATGAC
>JAGUZM010000338.1 GCA_020060805.1 Deltaproteobacteria bacterium
ACTGACGATGGACCACTGACCGTAAATGAAAAACATCGGAAGGAATGACCCCTGCCCTTGCGGCAGCGGGAAGAAATTCAAGAAATGCCACCAGGGAAGGGAGGATGAACTCCACCTGGACGGTTTAGGGGATATTCCCGTAGAAGAGATGGGAGCCCGAATCGCCAGCTTGCCCAAGGTGAGCTACGGCCGGGTCGAAGAGATCACGGGCAACCTGGAGCTGGAAACAATCGCGGGCAGGAAAGTGGGGATCAAGTTTGTGGACCTCGGGAGTTATGCCCGTCTCAACCTGTTCGGAAGCGGGCCTGCGCAAAGCTATGAAGAGAAAAAGGGAGGACTGTTCATCAACCCCTACAAGACCCTCCTCGCAGACCCTGAAAACACCTATGTCGCCATTTCTAGGGACGTGGACGACGGCATCCTGATCCATGAGATCGCCCATGTTCTCGACTACCTCGCAGGGTCTCGACTTGTGCCGGGGACCCTTGACCCTCTGGCCATGGAACACGGCATTCCCGTGGAACACCTGGAACATCCGGAAGAATACGGATTCTGGCTCGATCATCTTCAGAAAAGGTTCGTGATCAACCTTGATGCAGACGACAGCATTATTCTTTATCTCTTCGAGAATCAGCAATTGATCAAGGGGGCGGAAATCCAATCGCGGAAAGGGCTCATTCTGAAAGCGAAGTCGGATCGCATTCTAAGATTTCTCAGTGAGCACAGTGAGGAAATCGACCGGAGGATCCGAAATCTCCCCGGGTATATTGGGAAGAGAAAAGCTGAAAACTGATCCAGGGTCTTCTCTGATCAGGCTTTTGCCCAGATGGGATCTTGTTCAAAGGGGATGGCGTCTTTTCCGGAAGGCCTCTTAAGAGCCTCGGTATGGCGGAAAAGGTGGCGTGATCTATATGCACAGCACTTGGGGGTGATTTGGGCAAAAGCCCGTCAAACTTTGATCCCCCTTCCTTGTTCTTCCTGCTTGCGCAGGCAGCACTTTTTATATTTTTTCCCACTCCCGCAGGGGCAGGGTGCATTCCTCCCGATTCGCCTGGTTTCGAGATGTGTAGCGCTGCCTTGAGGCAGAATTTTCACGTTTCGACCAAGCTGCGTTGAGATGTCGATGTAACGACTGAGCACAGCCTCTTTGAAATCGTCCAAGTCCATGGATCTTGTGGTGATGGATCTCAAGATGGGCGGAAGCGACGGCCTTCAACTGATTCAGCAGATCCGGATCACATTCCAAGACATCCCGGTCATCTTGTCGACGGGCCGCCCCGCATTCGCACTTGAACCGAAACTGAGGTCCGGAGTCTGCTTCGTAGAGAAAAGTTCGGATTTGACGGAGTTGAAGTCGAAAATCAAAAAAAATTCTGGATAACAGCAGCAATGAGGACATTTCCCGTTGAAGAGAAGGGCATGAGAATGTCATGGCACCGCCTTGACAATTGTATTTGTGGACATTAAGGGTCATCCTATAAGAGAGAAGTCTCTTTTGGGTTTCAGGCGTTATTTTGAATTCTAGACAACCACAATCATTCCCCGTTGAGGAAATTACCGTGGCGTAATAAAAAGGAGGCACATCATGATCAGGGCTATCAGCGTAATATTCTTCTCAGCAGTACTGGTTGTGTTCCTGATGGGGTCAGCTATGGCCCAAGGAACCAAACCGGAACATCCGGCAACCACAGAGCAGCCGAAGACAGAAAAGAAGAAGGCGGAACATCCAAAGGCGGAGGAAAAGAAAGCGGAAGAAAAGAAGGCGGAACACCCAAAGGCGGAGGAAAAGAAAGCGGAAGAAAAGAAGGCGGAACACCCAAAGTGATGCCCGTGTTTTAACAGGGGCCGCTTCCCTTTAGGCAAGGAGAGAATATGAGCTGGCGAACAACAATTTCAGCAGCGGCGGTATTTTTCCTGGTGATCGCGGGCGGCGGCCGGCAAGAGGGGCAAGTCGCACAGGCCGCGTCTGCCCCGTCGGCGGTCGACTCGGTAACCATCGATATCCAGGCAGGCATCGAGAGGCACATTGAGGAGCAGGTGCGCGTGGGAGGAGGATATTTCAAGCTTCCCTTCCGCGACCAGGAACTTCGTCTCAAGCTGGTCCGAGTCCACACCGAATACCTGTCAAAACTGGGCTCTGACCGCTACTTTGCCTGCGTGGACCTCGTGGATGTCAGCGGCGACGTGTATGACGTTGATTTTTTTCTTTCCGGTGATTCCGCTGTGATGAAGGTGACCGAAACGATTGTCCATAAATTGAACGGCCAGCCTTTTTACGCTTGGGAGCAAAAAGGGGATGGCACCTGGCATCGGGTCCCACTGAATGAAGCATCCATGGGCGACCTTGGCGTCATCACAGGTAAGGACGAGTTCGAGTTTCTCTACCGGGCCAGATTGCCCCAGATAACCGGTGCAGCTCGCATGTGGCTTCCTCTAGCGGCCACGGATTCCTTCCAGACCGTGGAGGTAAAATCCGTGAACGCTCCAGGTAAGCAAAGGGCATTGATGGAGCTGGAACATAGCAACAGAGTCCTTTTTCTCGATCTTGGCCCGGAGGACAGCGGCAAAAACGTCGAAATCCGCTACCAGGTACGGCGCCTGGAGAAGGCCGCCTATACAGCTGAGACGCTCGACCGGAAAAAATACCTGAAGACGGAGCGTCTGGTGCCTGTCAATGACGAGTTCCGCCGGATTGCCAAAAAGATCGTCAAGGGCAAGAAGGGCGACTTAGTGCGTGCCCGGGCGCTTTACGACCATGTCATCGACCGCATGCGCTATGCGAAGTACGGTGAAGGCTGGGGGAAGGGCGACGCCGTTTACGCTTGCGACGCGCGCACCGGCAACTGCACGGATTTCCACTCCTACTTCATAGCCTTGGCCAGGGCGGTGGACATCCCGGCGCGTTTCGCCATCGGTGCGGCCATCCCTTCGGAGCGAAACGAGGGCGGCATAGACGGCTATCATTGCTGGGCGGAGTTCTTCGCCGATGGCAAGTGGTGGCCCGTTGACGTCAGCGAGGGCGATAAATATTCAAGTCTAGCGACTTACTATTTTGGCCACCATCCGGCCAACCGCTTCGAGTTCAGCCGCGGGCGCGACCTGGTGGTTAAACCCGGGCCCGCCTCAGGCCCCATAAATTTCCTCGCTTACCCTGTGTTGGAAATAGAGGGCAAGCCGGTACGGGTAACGACGGAGTTCTCCTTCAAGAGAAGCGGCCGCCTTTAGTCCCTGATCGAGATAACGAAGTGCCCGATCAAGGTGTGCCGCTCGTAGGAGAGCAGGTAAACGTGCAGAAGGTCCGGGGCAGCGGCATCGCGATGCATGATCGACCCGTCCACGGCTATGTGGTGGTGGTCAAGCCAACGACCCTCACGGTCGAGGAGGAGGCTGAAAAAAGGGCTCTTGTCGGGCGGGTTCGCCCGAAGCTCCTCGTAGCTCTGGAAAAAGGGGGGAATACCGATCCCCATCGGCATGTAGTATCCTTCTAAATAGTGATCCACCGGAACCGCGGGCAGCGCCGATATGTCAAATCCGCTCACGAAAAAACGGCTTCTCTCAGCCCCGGCGCCGTTGGAGAACACCAATTCCAGTTCTTGTAGCGGGTGGCGCTCGTCCGGGCATACCACACCGCGCAAAATAGCTCTGTCGAATCGTCTGAAGCGCCACAACTTGTTTTTCCAGGGTTTTCGAACGTCGTAGCGGCCCGGCTTGGTGAACGCAGCGAAGCGAACATTCCTCCCCTCGTAGAAGTCCTTCCAGGCGCGGATATTACTCGCCAGAAGGGTACGCCGTTTCCGCAACTGCTCTCCGACTGCGATGACGAATTCATCGGGGTTGACCGATGCTGGCACCTCCCGTTCCGACGTTACCCGGCGCAAGCGATCTAGGCGCACTAGCGTGCCCTCAGGGTTCAACCAGTGTTCCAGGTAAAGGAAGTGCCGCGAGTATGAAAGACAGGTTTTCAGCTCGAAAATCCTTTGGTAGTGGCCCAGGGGAAATCTGAACCAGCCCTGGTAGTAGAGTGCCTTTTGGCCCTGCTCCTGGTTGAAGAGCAGCACCTCCCACAGCCCGGCGTTCAGGCAGTTCTTGGCCAGTTCAGCGGAAGAGATGTTTTTCCTCTCAAACCCATCCCCTCCCGACACCTCAATATGCGGCGAGTCAACCTTGAAGCTCACCTGCTGGCGATTCCACTGGCGGTCAGTGAGGGCGACGCGCCGCAACCCTTTGTCGCCTTTTGTCCAATGGGGAAGGCTCGGCGTCATCAAGCTTACGTCAATGTCACGAAAGCTCACCTTGGCAATGTGCGGGTGACCGGGTTCGAAGATGAAATCGAAGTGGGTTTCATCTTTTTGCTTCAGTACCAGTCTGCGGCCTGAATACCGGCCATGGTGTACGCTCTGATTGGCAGGGTCTTCGGGGTACTCGGCCCTACTGAACTCTCTTATCGGGACCGTCATTACCTCTGCCACGCGGTACCGTCCCCGCACCCCAGTGATTGACAACCCCAATTGACCAAGCCGTGAAGGTCTCTCTAGGCGGATGCATTGGCAGCCCCCAACTCCAATGGATCTATCCCTCTCTGTTCCCTTCTTTTCCATCGTTAGCCTCCAGAGGGTTTTTGGGTTGAGAAGGTGACCAAGTCCTCCCTTACGATCATTCCACGCAAACTGTGAATCCTGTCGAGACAGGGAAACGATCGTGATCCGGGACCTACTATGCCTTAGACGTTTTTTGCCCGAATACCTGACAGTCGGTGCCTCTCAGAATGCCTTCACAGCCCCTGCCGGGAAAAGGTTACCCCGTGGGGACGGGTTTCGACCGGGATTTGCAAGAATTTCTTTGTTTTCTCTTAGTAAAGAGGTAGATTAAAGGGCACCCCTTCACCATGATCCGTCCCGGAAGAGACCTATGATGACGATAAACGAGAAGAAAACCTCGGGCCTCAGCGATCCTCAGGCGTGGGTCGATCTGTACGGGGATCAGCTTTACGGGTTCGCTTTTGCGAGGGTCCAGAATCGGATGGTCGCGGAAGACCTGGTTCAGGATACTTTTGTCGCAGCTCTGTCCGGCATCGACGGGTTTGAGGGCCGCTCATCGGAGAAGACCTGGCTCACCTCGATTCTCAGGAATAAAATCGTGGATCACCTCCGAAAGCTGGGGAGAGAACAACCCCTGAGTCCATCCCAAGACCAGGAATGGCAGCTCGATCATTTCTTCCACGAGAACGGGGAGTGGGAGGAGAAACCCGAGCGGTGGGGCAACACCCCTGAGCAGATTCTCCGTCAGAAAGAGTTCTGGCTGGTCTTCATGCGCTGCCTGTCCGATCTATCCGAACGCCTCAGGACCGCATTCAGCCTCCGTGAAATGGAGGGGCTGGGATGCGACGACATTTGTAAGATTTTGGGCATTTCCCCGTCTAATTGTTGGACGATGCTCTACCGGGCCCGCATGCTGCTGAGGCGATGTCTTCAGGAGTCCTGGTTTGGAGGGAAGAATGTTTCGCTGGATGTTTAACTGCAGGGAAGTGACCAGGCTGGTGTCCGAGTCCCTCGACCGAAGACTCCCTCTTTCAGAGCGAATCGGGATCAGAATTCATCTTTTCATGTGCAGACTTTGCCCTGAGGCGAAAAAGCAGATGCTTTTGATCAGGGAGGCCATGCACCTTCTGTCGAGCGAAAGCCGTGCCCTGGGGGTTGAAGGATCTCTCTCCCCGGAAGCCCGAGACCGGATAAAACTCTCCCTTAAGAAATATGGATAGTCTCGCAAAAATCCGCTGACAGATTTCGGTTCGTGGTTCGATCTATCCTCCGTCCCGGCCCGGTGGAACTTCGGAGGAGGGGTACCTTACCAAGAACGGAAAATCGAAGGGTGAAGGGAGGAAGGATCTTGGGGTATCGGGCAGTCTCTCAGCAGGGATTTCCCGGGAACGTCTTGACAATCGTGAGACTGTTTATAAATGAGGAGAAGAAGGGTGAGAGAAGTACCACGGCAACGGATGGGTGTAACGTTGGAATGATGAAAACCCCTTCACCCGGAAGGAGCGAGCTATGGAGATGAAAACTTTCTGTTCCTCCATGAGGAATGAAATGACGGCGTGGAAAGCGAAAACCTATGACCTCATCCGGAAAGCGGAAGATATGTCGCCGAAGCCGAATCCAAGAGTGAAGGCTTCCATCGATGAGATGAAGGGAATGATCAGCCGGATCGAGGGAATGCTCGAAAAGCTCGAACGGGAGTGCCCGGTCAAATGGGACTCTGAAAAAGCCGAGATCGAGCAGGCGGTGTGCGACATCCAAGAGAGGTGGAACGAAGCCGCATCCATGTCTCCCGATGATTTCGAATGAGCATGAGATGCTCCGGGATTTCATTTGATCTTGATCGTGTTGATCCCGAAAAGGCTGAATTTGAGCCAATCGAAGGCGAACTTCAGCAGTGCCGTATCCTCCCTGGCCATCCTATCGGCCAGCCCCGGGGGTACGTCAAAAACCCGGAGGAACTTGCTCTCAAAGACGAATTTCCTGAACTTGTCGAGGTTGTAGGAAGCCATGAAGAACATCTGCAATTTTCGGGAAGCGTCTTTTTCAGGCCCTAGAGCCCGCCGGGAGGAAATGATTTCCAGCCACTGATCGTTCATCGCATTGTATTCGTCCACGCCCTGGTCCGCCATCCACTGCTCTACGGACCACGCCCGGCTTTCTCCGAACCCGAGGCAGTGTTTTTCGCGAACCACAAAGAACTTCTCCCTTGCCTCCTTTTCTTGTTCCACCCTCATGGAGGCTCTGCCAATGGGATAGATGCGGCAGGCGCCGGGCCGGTCTTCATAGATGGTGCATCCCAGGGAACGGACAAAAGGGCATCTCTTGTCTCCGGGGTTCATTTTCAGGTACACCTTGGGGAACCGGCCAGGAGGTTCGAAGCGGGTTTCCGTATGCCGGGCCAGGAAATCGTCGGAGATCATCCCAAGACGGTTCTTGATCCTCAGAATATCGTAAGGCGTGAGAACCAGATTGAGTGCGGCACAGCATTTTGTGAAGCAGGCGATGCCCCTGTGGCAGGCAAAGGTGATGGTGCCGTCCATCAACGGGTCGAAATGGGCGTCTCCCGCTGCCGCAGAAGAAGAAAGATCAGGCATCGTTTTTGCTAACTCCCAGGGGCGGTTTGCGCGAAAGGAGCCTGTGGCCAGAACCCGGAGCGGGCGTTCCGAGGCTTTCCCTCCTGGCTCCTGTGTTCTAAGTTCTTCGATCCCCCCCGGCCTTCAGGGCACGGGGTCACTTGGCCGCTTTTTGTTTGACCCGGAAAAGCTTCTGCCCGAAGAGGCCGAATTTTATCCAGTCAAACCCGAACTTCAACAGCTCCAGATCACTTCGTTTGATTTTTTCTATCCTGGACTCCTCCACATCGAAACGGTCGAGGAACGAGCTTTCGAAAATGAATTTCCTGAATTTGTCCAAATTGTACAGGGCCATGAAAACCATTTTCTTTATGTCCGGGTTGTCAATGTCCGATTCATGGGATTTGAGGGGGGTCGTGATGCCGGCGAACTGGGTCAGCATGTCATCGTACGGAACCACCCCCTGATCCACCAGCCAGTCGCCAATCCTCCATTCCTCGCTTCGCTTGAGCCCCTGGCATCGCGCCGGTTCCGTGATCAGGAAAAACAACCCCTCCTCATCCATGTCCAGGGGGTACATCCTGCACGGCCACGGCCGGTCCTTGTAAACGCTGCACCCTTCGGGAGTCACAAAAACGCACCGTTTGTCTTTCTCCTGCATCCTCAGAATCACGAGGGGGATCAGACGGTTTTCCTTTGAAATGATGATGGCGTATCGGTCGAGGAACTCTTCGGAGGATATACCCAAAGCATTCTTGAGGCGAACGACGTCGTAAGGGGTCAGAGCGATGGTGACATCCTGACAACACTGGGTGAAACAGGGTACACCGGGGTCGCAGCGAAAGCGAAACGTCTGTTCAGCTTCCCACTTCTCCCTTCGGCTCTTCCCGCTCGGTCTTGATTCAGTCATGATCGTTTCCTTTCTAGGCTTGGCCTCTTAAAAACATAAATCCCTTGACGGCCAAAGGGAATGTTTTGCTATAAATGCCTTATACAGGGGAACGGACAGGGGGTCAATGGGTTTCCCACGGATATATCCCCTTGGTAAAGAGTTCAGGGGCGAATCACCACAGGAATGGACTGGGAGGAGGATGCTGGCGATGAAGGAAAGAACCTTATCGATCATCAAGCCGGACGGCGTTTCACGCAAACTGGTAGGGGAAGTCATCAGGCGATTGGAGGCAGCGGATCTCGAGATCATAGCGATGAAGATGATCAAGATGACCGTCGGGGAAGCGAGAGGATTTTACAAGGTTCATGAGGGCAAGCCGTTTTACGAAAGCGTGACCCGTTTCATGTCATCCGGCCCGTGCGTGGTGATGATCCTGGAAGGGGAAGGGGCGATCAAGGGGTACAGGAAACTGATGGGTGCCACGAATTACAAGGAGGCG
>JAGUZM010000227.1 GCA_020060805.1 Deltaproteobacteria bacterium
CCCTCTCTTGCTTGTTCAGCGTCGTCCTCGCTTTAAGCAGCAGATCGTCAACCTGTGCATTCTTGTATCTGGTATAGTTTTTTGACCCCTTTGAATGAAAGTTCTCGTAAGCGTACTCATCGGGTTCAACCAGTCCGCGCCATCCCCACACGCTGCATGTATAGTCGCCCTTTTGGTTCCTGGTGTTGACTGTTCCTGCTTCCAGCGATTCGACTTTAACGTTGATTCCCAGGACTTCCGATGACTGAGCCGCAACGATTTCTGCCCATCGTTTCCACCATCCTGTACCCCAGGCGAGAATAGTGAAATCCAGGTCCGTCTTTGCATACTTACACTTCTTGAGGTGCTCTCGGGCTTTCTCAGGATTGAATGTTTGGGTATTCAGATTGGGATGATACGCCCACTTCAGGGCTGGAGGTATAACCCCTTGAATGACATCTCCCTCACCGTAAATTACGGCTTTAACCAAGCTTTTCCTGTCAAAAGAATGCGCAAATGCTCTGCGGAAAGACACATCGTCGAAGGGTTTTCGTTCGCAGTTCAGGATGAAGAACCGCACATTCAACCCTGGCTCTCTTAGCAGTTTGAGGCCTTTAGCAGCCTCCAGGGATTTGACGTCAGAGAAGAGGACAGTGCTGATTAGGTCCACATCACCGCTCATGATGGCATTGGTTGCAGCGGATTCCTCTGAGATCAGATAGCCCGTCACTTTATCTAGATAAGGAAGCCCCTTCATGAAGTACTGATCGTGCCTGGCGAACTCAAGTTTTTCACCTGGTTTCCAATCAACCAGCTTGAATGGCCCCGTTCCAACAGGGTTCTTTCCAAAATCCTGACCATACTTTTCAACGGCCTTTCTGGAGACTATTTGACTACCCGTCCTTGCGTTGCAGAGATATGCAAGCAAAGGTGCGAACGGTTCCTTGGTTGTTATTTCCACTGTGAGTTTATCTGTTGCTTTGATCGTTGCGATCTCGCTGTACTTACCCGCGTGAGATGAGCCCGTCTTCGGATCCCTGACTCTTTCGAGCGAGTAGGCAACATCGTCCGCAGTGCACTCTTCGCCATCGTGGAATTTTATCCCTGGGTAGAGCTTAAATCGATACGTGGTCTCGTTAGGCGTAACCCATGACTGTGCCAGGTCGGGTATGATATTCATTTTGTCATCGAATCGGACTAAACTGTTAAACATCGTGGCTCCGACTTGCATTTCGCACAGCCAACCCCAATGCGCCGGGTCCAGAGAGCGAACTACGGTATACCCAACAGCAGCTGGCTTGAAATGACCTCCTGCCTTCGGTGTGCTCGCGAGTAAACTTGATGTCGGCAGGAGGCTTGTGAGCCCTAAGGCGCCCATCGTGACTCCGGTGTATTTCATGAATTCTCTTCTGGTTATTCCCTCACCTGCCATTTTTCCCTTTCTCATAGCTACCCTCCTTTACTCTGATTGTTCTGTTGTCTCCCTAAACGCTATACCTCGCTCCCTTAGCCCCTTTATAAACAAATCGGTCGGTATATCCTTGACCGGCGAAAGAACTCCCCTTTTGCTGATGGTGCCATTCACAATCATTTCGGCAATGATGCAGGCGGGATAGCTGACGCCGAGACTCATGCCCAGAAGTCCTGTTTTCAAGTCTCTTTCGATCAGAAGATCAAGAATGAGCTTCTTCTTTTTGCCGTCTTTATCCCCAATAAAGACGTTGCGCATAACCGCAAGATCTTTTTCGTCCGCTAGGTATTGAAGCTGCGGTTCCAGGTGCTTCACCATGAATTCGTGCGGTGAGACTTCGCATGCCAATCCGGGTACGGGCGAATCCGCAAGAAAGCCGAACTTCTTGAGAGGCTTCCAAAAACCGCACCAGCCAGGCCATCTTAGTGAATAGCGCCCAGTCTCCACAATACTGCGGGTCACTCCCAAAAGATCCGTGAAATGGACGGCATTTCCATTCGGGAATGCCTCTAGTTGACCGAGACCGGGAAAGTCGATTTGGTGTATGAATTCGTTGTCGTGCTGATGTTCCCCTGGTATCGCTTCGACCTTGCCGTTCTTTATGAACTTCGCATCTCTCTTCTGTGATCTTAGAACAGCGTCCCAACTCCAGCTTATCTTATACTTCAGAGGATTGGTGCATGCCTTTTTCTCAGGCAATCCACCACAATAGGAATTCAGAACATGCAACTCATCAAAATGTTTTAGCCCGTAACCGTACAAGACGAGATCGATACCCGGATCCAGCCCGCATTCGGGCATGATGCTAACATCGGAATTCGCTGCTTTTTCGTTAAGAGGCAGCAGGTCATATCCGTAATTTGTGTTGACCAGGCTCACACCAGCCTCGATGGCTGCCTCTGCAACGGGTTTAACAAACTGCGGGGGTAAGAGGTCAATCGCTACATCGAAGCCTTCCTTCATGAGTCTCACTAGAGCCTGTCTGTCTTTGACATCCAACCTTACAGCTTTTACCTTCTTGAGGTTCACATACTCGAGGGACTTTAGGACTTCCGGTTGTATGTCTGCCGAGACAACTTCACTCACCCCTCCGTTTCTTGATAAGTCGAACAAGGCGGCTTTCCCTTGAATTCCGCAGCCACCTAGGACTATTACTCTCATCAGTTCCCTCCCTTTAATGCCGTTGAGTTCCCGAAACGTGTTCGCGTTGGAAAAGAAGTCTCAGGACTAGAAAATCATTATCATTCTTCCACAAGATCGCTGTAGTTTTTTCATTGCGGCATACGAAGTGCCTAAGAACGGTAAGATCCACAAGGCCCAGATTTCTATACCTAGTCATGCGGCAACTAGGTGAGGCCCACACACTAGAATAGGATGGAAGACCAACGGTAAATTTGATTTTTGATTTCCTACCAAAGGTTCGGCCCGGTTGTCAAGGGCTTTTTGAGGTACCTTTTTTTCGATGCTTATCTAATTATTTCAGCATATTGTTTTCTCTTACTATGATATCGTCATGACCACTGATAACAATAGAATTCTATTCTATGTTGGTTATGCGACGCCTTATTCAGTCATCCACGTGTTCAACCCCCATGCGCTTAGATATGCAAAAAACCGACTGTTTCTGAATAACACATTGTAATTTCTATAAATATATGGCTAAGAAGACCTGATGGCAATCATATTTGAACAAGGCTCCTCGGGCTTGACAAGGCGCTTTTTTTCGGCTAATTAATCGAAAAGTTGATTGACTATGACCGAATCGAGGACAAAAGCTAACGCGGCATCGAAAGACCATGTACGACAGGCATACGTGGGAATTCGTCAATTGCTCTTTCATAACGAGATTTCCCCTGGACAGAAGATCTCTTGCCGTGATTTGAGTCAAAAGCTGAACATGAGCCCAACCCCCATCATCCAGGCCCTCAAGTTTTTGGAATTTCAGGATTTGGTCCGACACGAGCATAACAGAGGATATTACGCTCAACCTATTAGCCTCCAGGAGGTCGAAGAAGTTTATGAGTTACGAGAGATTATTGAGGTAAGCCTTCTCTCAAAGACCATCGAAAAGATGAATAAGAAGGCCACGAAAAGACTAGATCGTGCGCTTAATGCCTACTTGGATTCTGCACAGAAGCTTTATGCAGATTTTGGGACCAGTGGAGTGTTGTTTAATGATGAACTTCTGAAGGACATGGAATTCCATTTAACCTTGGCTGATCTTTCTGAAAGCCATTCCCATATCAAGATCCTGAGGAATCTGTTTGATCTCTTGTACCTCAAATATCGCGGAAGCATTCTTTTCGCCACCCTAATGGGCGGCATAGACATTCAGCACCGTGCGATATTTGACGCCGTGGTGAGGAAAGACTTAAAGGCTGCTGAAGAGGCGCTGAGGGGCCACATTTCAGGGGTAAAGAAACACGTGCTTGAAGGGTTACGCAAAAAGCTCCGGGAAAAAAACGGGCTCATCTTTTGAGCGTACTTGGGAATCTTGCCACTGAGCTGTTGACATCCCAGTTGAGAGACTCTTCTTCTGGCCTGATTGATCCACCTCTCACCTTCCCAGTGCGGCCGCGTCTTTTCGATGGAATAGTCAATAATGTTCTCCAGAATTTCGTTTCCTGGTAAACACAGTCATTCTGTCCTCATCCTTTATAATGACAAATCCTTTTCTCTCCAGGTACCGCAGGTGTGAAATCGCCTCACCGGTGGCAAACCATTTCTGTGCCAGCGGGAATTCCTCCCAGGAATCACAGTCAAGATCCCACGTCATTTGAGATGCCACCTGAAAAGCGGTCCGCGGTTCCTTATTAAGGATGGAGAGGACTTCCCTGAGCCGTCTTTTATGGTGTTCCTTCAACTCGGCGATTCTCGTCCTGTGATCCGCGATGAGCCTTCGGTGCCCCGGTAGAACGAGGGCGATTTCCAGATCCTTCACCTTATCCAGGCTTATCAGATAATCTTGAAGCGGATTTTGCCCGTCCGACCAGCACTGAATATTGGGTGTGATATCGACCAAAATATGATCTCCTGCCACAAGGATCTTTTTATCCGGCTCATACAAACAAGTGTGCCCTAGGCTATGCCCCGGTGTGGAAACACACCTGAAGCAATAATTACCGGCAATGATTTCATCACCGTCCTGTAAAATATTCAGTTCGGGTATCCACTCGGAGCCGAATTCACGACCTGGATGTGATTTAATCGCCTCACGCAGTTCGTTTTCAGGAAAACCATTTTTCGCCGCATAGGCGACCATGCGTTCCCACCAGCCTGAGGCTTCGATCAATTCAGTTTCAGGTCTGTTAAAAAATACTTGGCTGGTACCTGTCACGAGTTTCGACAACAGTCCGAAATGATCCGCGTGCAAATGGGTGATGAAAAAGTCCGTCTTCAAAAGGTCGATGTCGAGTTGCTGCAATCCGAACTGTATCGCATCCAAACACTCTTTTCGATTCAGTCCGGTATCGATAATCAGATTTCTCTCAGGAGATCGGATCACGTAAGAATTGAGGAATTTAAGCGGGCTGTTTGGTAGCGGAACTTCCACCCGGAAAAGGCTCGGCTGTATCTCTTCAATCATCGTCGTTCTCTTTCTATTTCGGCTTGTAAGAAGATGTCGGATATTTGTTTGCAAACCCTATGAGAGCAGATCTGAATAATACATAACCCTCCTCACCTGTCAATTAAAGATACGCTTTGAAGGCTAATCCTGCTTTCTGTCCTACTGTGCCGTCTCGCTGGATTTCTTGGGCCTTTTTATTGATGGAGTCACAGCATTTGCGGTTGACACACTGAGGAGGGCAAGTTACGTTTTTCCCCAACTCTCACGACAGGCTCGGTAACCCTCCGACATCCGGCGAGGGCTTGTCGGTAAGTCAGCCCTCTCAAGGAGGGATGGTTCTATCGATTAAACCCCGGCTATGCGCGAAAGGAGTGCGATGGAGGCAGATCG
Source organism: Deltaproteobacteria bacterium (assembly GCA_020060805.1). GTDB lineage: Bacteria > Desulfobacterota > DSM-4660 > Desulfatiglandales > HGW-15 > JAHECH01. Next base: position 5,409 of record JAGUZM010000227.1, read on the forward strand.
AATGGTGAATGATGGGACGTATGCAGCGTTCGTGGAATGGATGCGGCGTTCCGGCACGTACGTGCCGGAATCGGATGAGCTGATGCCTCTGGTTCGGGCCTGCTACCGTCCGGAGGAAGCCCGCCTGCTGACAGGAATGCCGTTCACGCCCACCGACCCGGAGGACCTCGCAGCCGCAAAGCAGATGGAGGTCAGGGACATCTCCCCCGTTCTCGATGACCTGGCAAGGCGAGGCCTCGTGTTCCGCTCCGATGAAAAAGGGAGAATACGGTATCGCCTGAACACGCTGAGGTTTGTCTTCCTGAGGAGTTTTTTCTGGCCGGGCAGAAAAGATGATTACACCCGGAGTGTGGCGACCCACGTCTCCCGCTACTGGCACGACGGCTTTGGGGATCACTGGAAAGACGTGCGCACAAAAGGGTTGAGAGCATTGCCGGTACGGAGGACCATCGAGGATCCCCGCCGCATCGTGCCTTACGAGGATGTGCTGGAGGTGCTCAACCGGCAGGAGCGATTTGCCGTGGGCCATTGCGCGTGCAGGCACCGCGCCAGGATGCACGCGGGTTCATCCGAATGCCCTCATGAAACGGAAAATTGCCTCCATTTCGGAAAGCTCGCCGACTACATGATCCAGAATGGCTTGGGCCGCAAAATCAGCAGAGAAGAGTGTGAGGCGATACTGACCCGGTCTGCTGAGGCAGGCCTGGTTCACGCGGCATCCAACTGGATAAGAGACGCCGACACCATCTGCAACTGCTGCCGGTGCTGCTGTATTTATTTCCAGGCCTTCCATGTGCGCAAGCACAGCGGCAGCATGAGCCCCTCCGCTTACGAAATACGCACCAACCCCGAAACGTGTCTCGGGTGCGGTCTTTGCGTGAAACGATGCTCCATGAAAGCCTTGCGTTTGGAGGCGCATCCGGCGGCAAAGAACAAGACGGGAGAAGCCTGTATGGCCACGCCGGAGCTTTGCATCGGGTGCGGCGCGTGCGCCTACAAATGCCCCAGCAAATCCCTGACCCTCAAACCACGCTCCCAGGTGTTGGAACCCCCGGAAGACATCAACGATCTTAAGAGGAGGTATGCGGAGGAGCTTGCCGCCGCGCGTGCAGCCAGGGGAGAGACTGCGCCTTCAGGGCACCGTTTGGCCGACGTAATCACGGGCGACTCGGAGGGTTAATTCCAGTGTTCAACCCGTCGATTGGGTCCGTACTCCGTCAATCAGAAATCACGCTTTTCGCGGCGGAGCTGGGTCAGGAATATTCTTCTTGTGGCCTTTCCGGTAGACTTCGAACCGGCATTTCTCGTTCCCCATGGTGAGCGTCTTGGGAAGCTCAACCGTGATGTCTGAGATGTAGGCCTCCCACATCGCCTGGTGGAACTCCAGGCAATAGATGACACCCAGGTGGGACAAGCCGAGTTCAGCCCAGATCTCGGAGTAGGGGCACACGAGGGTTTCGGAATACCTCGTGTAGTCCGTGAGTTCGATGGGGTTCCTCCGGAAACGGTCGTCCGGAGGAAGATCATAGTGCTCGAAAAGAGTCTTGACGGTGATCGGCAAGCCCTCTGCCTCGTGCCTCTCCCGTAGCCTTCTCCCTCTTTCGTGGCCGTAATTCCGGATAGCCCTTCGCAATGCTTCTTCGCCCTCTTTCCCGAAGCTGTCCACGAACTCCTTGGCCATAAAAATATAGATCAGGGAATAGAGTTCGCCAAACTGCTGAATCCCATCCTTGGGAAAAACTCTCTCTTTCTTTTCCGTTTTGCCTTTCTTCTTAGCCATGTAATCCTCCTTATTCCGAACGTTTACGGACGACCGTTGGGGTATCTTGATCATCCTTACCTTGTGGCAATGCCAAGGTCAAGTGGTTATGCTTCCTACCCGCTCCCCCGGGTTCTTCCCTCTCAGAGAATGGATTGACAGTGAAAAGCAAACCCTCCTATATTCAAACTTGGGTGGACCCGCTTGAGTTCGCCCTTCAAACAATCTTTCGCGGTCGCCCGTGAGATTTCCATGAAACTGCTCATTTTTCATCCCCACGCTGATCGATACCGTCCCTTGATCCAGGAGCGTTTTCCTGACCTGGAGATCCATGCGGGATATGATAACGGTCTCCTGGAACGGCATTTCCCCGATATGGATATATTGATCGCCTGGAAGTTTCCCCTGGATATGGTCAAAGAGGCGAGAAGGCTGAGATGGATACAGGTCACCACCGCGGGTGTGGACCATCTCCTGGAAGCGGCCGAAGCCCTTCGGGATGTCGTTATAACAAACACTCGAGGAATACACGCTGATATCATCGCAGACTTCGCCTTTGCCGCCATTTCGGTATTGCATTGGGGTTTCCCTTCTCTCTTTCGAGACCAGCAAAAGAAAAAATGGGAAAAGCGCTACACCGCACCCCTTGCCGGCAAGACCTTGGGTGTTATCGGCGTCGGCGCGATCGGGTCGGAGATCGCACGGCGGGGTCAAAGCTTTCACATGTCCGTCCTCGGGGTGAAACGAGACCCCTCCCCTGTCGATGGGGTAGACCAAGTCTTCGGACCCGACCAGTTACACCAAGTCCTTGCCCAGAGCGATTTTGTGGTGGTGGCCCTGCCCGCCACCCCTCAAACGCACCTGGCGATCGGAGAGAATGAGCTTCGGCTCATGAAGAGGACAGCTTTCATCATCAACGTCTCCCGGGGAACCATCGTCGCCGAATCCTCACTCGTGAAGGCGCTGAAAGAGAAATGGATCGCAGGGGCAGCCCTGGATGTTTTTGAAAAAGAACCATTGCCCGAGGGGAGCCCTCTCTGGACTCTTCAAAACGTCATCATCACCCCTCATATTGCAGGGGACCTTACGGACTACCCTGAGCGGGTTGCGGAGGTTTTCAGCGAAAACCTTCTGCTGTGGAAAGCTGGAAAGCCCCTCACCCGTGTTGTTGACCTCGCAAGGGGCTATTGAGATTCCACCCTTTCCCAGGAAGGAGCATTCCGAAGTTCATCCGCCGGGATGTGGCAGGCAACCCAGTGTCCTTCCCCTGCCGCAATTAGGGCGGGAGATTGCTCCTCACACACCTTTCCTCGCTTGCTCGGGCAGCGGGTATTGAACCGGCATCCCTTCGGCGGATTTTGCGCGCTCGGAACCGAACCCTCCAGACGAATCGATTTCTTGGAAATAGTGGGATCTGGAACCGGAACCGAGGACAAAAGGGCCCTCGTGTAAGGGTGATAGGGATGACTGAAGATTTCCTCCACCTCTCCCAGTTCGCAAAGTCTTCCTAGGTACATGACCCCAACCCGGTTCGCAATATGACGGACAAGACTGAGGTCATGGGAAATGAACAACAGTGAAAGGTCCATCGCCTCCTTCAGTTCCATCAAGAGAGCGATGATGGAGGCCTGGATAGAGACATCCAGGCTGGAAACCGGCTCGTCCAGGACGATGAATTCAGGGTTCAACGCAAAGGCCCTCGCGATCGCGACCCGCTGTTTTTCTCCTCCGCTCAGCTGCTTCGGGTACCGTCCCAGGTATCCTCGATCGAGTTTCACGAGGTCCAAAAGGGCACCCGCTCTCTTGGTACGCTCCATGCTGGACAACCCCTGGAGTTTAAGGGGTCGTTCGATGATCGAGCGGATTCTCTTCATGGGATTGAGGGAGGAATCCGGGTGCTGAAATACGATCTGCACCTTCCTTCGAAACTCATCCTTCAGAAAAATCTCTTCTCTCTTCGGCTTGCCCTTGTAAAAAAGAACCCTCCCCGCCGTGGGCTTCAGGAGCCTGGTGATGACCCTTCCCAGGGTCGTCTTTCCACATCCGCTCTCACCCACAAGGGCGAAAACATCGCCCTGTCCGATGTGGAAGGAGACATCGTCCACAGCCTTTACGACCGGGACCGATAGCCCGAGCCATTTACCGAGATATTTGGTCTCGCTGTAATACTTCCTGACATGTTGTGTTTCGAGGATGGGTTGCCCGGAGGGACGAGGTTTTCTCAAGGGCTCGGGTTCAGGCCCCACATCTTTCGCCCCAGAGGCTTGTTTCCACCGGAAGCATTTTGCGAAATGGCCTTCTTCCACCTCTTGAAGTTCCGGTGATCGTTCAGCGCAGATCCCCGCTCCGTGATCGCACCTTGGATAGAAGACACATTCAGCCCGGACCTGAGTCAGGTCCGGAAGTCTCCCCCTGATCGGTTTGAACTGCTTTTCCAGCTCAATCCTCGGGAGGGCACCGAGGAGGCCGATGGTGTAGGGGTGAGAAGGCTTGTGGAACACCGCCTCCACCGAGCCGATCTCGACCAATTCGCCTGCATAAAGGATACCGACGCGGTCGCTCACCTGAGCGATCACGCTGAGATCATGGGTGATATACAGGATGGAGGCTTTGACCTGTTTTTTCAGATCCTCGATCAGCTCAATCATCCTTGCCTGAGTCGTCACATCAAGGCCTGTCGTCGGCTCGTCCATGATGAGGAGGTTGGGGCCACAGGCCAGGGCCATGGCGATGATGACCCTTTGCTGCATTCCACCGCTCAACTGATGGGGGTATTTCGAAGCGTTGTAAGAGGGATCCGGTATGTTGACGAGATTGAGGAGCTTGAGCATCCGGTCCCATGCTTCCTTTTTGGGAAGTGATTCGTGGATCTGGAAAACCTCGGCGATTTGAATCCCGATCTGTTTTGTCGGGTTGAGGGAGCTTTTCGGGTCCTGGTAGACCATGGCGATCCGGTTTCCCCAGATTTTCCTCAGCTCATTGCGGTCCTTACCCAGGAGATTCTCACCCATGAACATGATCTTGCCGCCCGAAATTCGCCCGTTGGAAGCAAGATAATTCATGATGGCGTAGGCGAGGGTGCTTTTCCCCGAACCCGATTCGCCCGCTATACCGAGCGTCTCTTCCGCGCCGATTTGAAGGTTCACCTCCCTCAGGGCCTGGACCTTTCCCTGGGGTGTTTCAAAGTGGACGGATAGGTTCTTGACTTTTAAGACACTCTCTTTCATCCCTCACTCCGTGCCGCCGATCACATCTCTCAGCCCATCCCCGAAAAGGTTAAACCCGATGATCGTTATTCCCAGGGCGACCCCGGGGCAAAGGAGAGGCCATGAAGACAGGAAAAGGTACTCCCGGGAATCCCTGATCATCAGGCCCCAGTCGGCGAGAGGGGGCTGGACCCCAAGGCCGAGAAAGCTCAGGCTCGCTCCGATCAGTATGGCGAACCCGATGCGGATCGTCGCTTCGATGATGATCGGAGGGAGGATATTCGGGAAGATCTCCCAAAACATGATATAGAAATGGGATTCCCCTCGCGCCTCGGCCGCCAGCACGAACTCCTCGGTTCTTACAGACAGGGTGGCGCTTCTCACGATTCTGGAGATCCCGGGACAGTTCGCAATCCCGATGGCAAGCATGGCATGGCTCATGCTTGCGCCCAGGGCGGTGATGATCAAAAGGGCCATGAGAAGGGACGGGAAAGAGAGCAGGGTATCCATGAAACGCATCACGATTTCGTCGGTCTTTCCTTTGAAATACCCTGTGAGGAGGCCGATCGGGATCCCCAAGAAAAGCCCCAGGGCTACCGCCCCCACGCCCAAGATAAGGGAGGTCCGGCCCCCCAGGAGTGTGCGGCTCAACAGGTCGCGCCCGTACTGGTCCGTGCCGAGGAAATACTTCGCGCTCGGCCCTTGAAGACGATCGAGGATGTGCTGCTCCGTCGCCGCCTGGGGGGAGATGAAAGGACCCAGGGCGCTGACGAGAATCGCAAACGCGAGGATCGACGACCCGATCGCCAGCGCCATGTTCTGAGTGAAGAACCGATAGATTTTCATCTTCACCTGGGATGAAAGTCTCTTTGTTTATCGATACCGTATCCTGGGGTCGAGATACATGTAGAGCATGTCGGCAACAAAGTTGGAAAACGTATAGATCGCCGCGATGATCAGAACGGACATTTCCAGCAGCGGGATGTCCCGGTTCGTGATCGCATAGATGATCAGCCGGCCCATGCCCGGATACGCAAATACCTCCTCCACGATCACGATGCTTCCCATCAAATAGCCCAGGTCCATCGCAAGCACGGTGATCGTCGGGAGCAAGCCGTTTCGCAAGGTGTGCCTCAGAACGACGTGACCTTCCCTAGCCCCTTTAAGCCTGGCCGTCCGGATATAGTTTGACTTCAAGACCTCGATCACCCCTGACCGGGTCTGCCGGACCACGTGGGCGAGAAGGATCAGGGTGAGCGTCGCAGAGGGAAGGACGAGATGCCGCAACCACTCTGAGAACCCGGCTGAAAACTCCCGGTAACCCCCTGTCGGGAAAATGCCCGTGCCCGTACCGGCGAATACGAGAATGAGGAGAATGCCCGTGACGAAATCTGGGACTGAAATCCCCACGTAAGAACCGGTGACGATGGCCAGATCCGCTTTGCTCTTATGCTTCAAGCCCGCCAGAGTTCCCAGAGGAATACCGATCAGAATCACTGCGGTGAGCGCAAATCCCGCAAGAAAGGCGGAGTTCTTGACCCTCAGCTTGATCACGGATGTCACCGGCTGCTTCATGACATAGGACTCCCCCCACTCGCCGCTCAGAGTCGCCCTGGCCCAGTTGAAGTACTGAACATAGAAGGGTTTATCCAGGCCCATCTCACGTTCGAGGGTCTCGATGCTTTCCGTCGTGGCGAATTCACCGAGGATCAGGTTGGCAGCGCTTCCCGGCAGGATGTGGGTGGCAAAAAAAATGATGAAGGAAACCACCAGAAGAACGAGGAAGATGTAGAAAATCCTGTTGATGATGTACAGTGCCATTCTCTGGATCGATATGCTTTGGGGAAAAAATGAAAAAGTGCAGGTGCCAGATCAAATCACGGGCTTGCTATTTTTCCTGCCCGTCAGAGTCCCTCTCAAAATAGTGTCTTTGGGGAGGGGCTAACCCGATTCAAGCGGGTTGGCCCCTTCCCTTGACGTTACGCGGTCTTTTTCGGCGCTTCTGGAGTGAGCCAGACCTCGTCAAGCTCCATTTCAAAGTTGCCCGGGTTGAGGTGGAAATCCTTCACGTAATTCCATTTCCCGCTCAGCTCGCTCCTAAAGAAGGGGATGATGAAGGGGCCTTCATCCCGGGAGATCTTTTGGAAATCAGCGTACAATTTCTTCCGCTTCCCCTCATCGACGGTCTCACGGGCCTGATCCAGGAGTTTTATGGCGTCGGGATGAGAGGGTGCCCAACGGCCCTCATCCATCCCTTCCTTTGCGTGGTAAAGCTTCATCAGGATGGCATCCGCCGTGGGCCGGGTGCCGTAGTTCCCGATATAGGGAACCCCCTTGTTCCATACCTGGGAGAGGAACCGGTCATATCCCATGACCTCAATGTCGATCTGGAACCCGGCGGGCCGAGCCATCTCCTTAAGGATCACGGCGATTTTCTCCCGAACCGGGGGTGACGTGGATATGAACAGTTTGAACCCCAGGCCGCTCGAAAAACCCGCTTCCTTCAGGAGGGCTTTCGCCTTCTTGATATCCTGCGCACGCTTGGGCAGGCTCGCGTAGTATTTATACGCGGAAGAAACCGGGTGGTCGTTGCCGAGTTCGCCGTGGGCGCCGTAAATCGCTGCAAGCATCAGGTTTCGATCCACCGTATACTTCAACGCTTCCCTGACACGGTTATCATTGAAGGGTGGCTTGTCGGCGGGCATGATCACATTGTTGAAAGTACCCCCCGGCACGGCCATTGCGTCCACGCCGACAAGCGTTGCGACCTGGGAGTAGTTTTCAGGGGTCATCTCCAGGATCATATCGGTCTCTTTCTTCCGCAGGGCCGCGATCTCGGTGGAGGGCTCAGGAATGATCCTGAAATACACCCCATCCAGGTAGGGGAGCCCTTTCCTGTAATAGTCGGGAAAACGCTCGACCGCGATGTGATCACCGGGAACAAACTCCTTCATCTTGAACGGGCCGGAGCCGTACTCCTTCGCCGCCAGGCCCTTGAAGTCTTCCAACCCTTCCCCCGCAACGATACGGGCGTTGGGAACGGTCATGAGGGATGGAAAGTCGGCGAAAAAGGTTTTGAGGGTAAACTTCACTGTACGCTTATCAAGAGCCTCCACCTTATCGATCGGACCGATTTCTCCTCTGTAGGGGGCAGCGTTCTTCGGGTCTAGAATCGTCTGGAAGGTCGCGACCACGTCGTCCGCCGCAACCTCTCTGCCGATGTGGAACTTAG
>JAGUZM010000027.1 GCA_020060805.1 Deltaproteobacteria bacterium
AGGCAGGTGTGCGGTTTTGAACCTCTATACCCTGTCGAGGGCCGAATTGCTCGATGCCGGGAAGGCGATAGATGAGACATCGTATATTTTCCTTGGCGGCCATCCGGAAATCGTAGGCGAGGCCGGATTCGGGTTTCACTCCGAAAGGGAGATACCCGCTTTATTGAATCAACTCGTAGAGGAATACCAAGAGCGCAAAGCAAGAATTGTACTCCCCACCTTAGCCCGGGTAACGGATCGCTACCTAACCGTTATGGGCCTCGATCGCCAAGGTTGATCACCGAACCTTGAACCGTCATGAAGATCAGATAGGCCTATCACAGAAGGAAGGGTGAATATCATAAGAAGAACAACTTCAATTCATCGCCTGAATTCTGATCATGGGCTAGGATATCTCAAGGGCATTTGTTATTTTGCACTAAATTGGGCGAATAATGTTTTTCCTCATCGGAATGTGGACCCCGATTTGAGTATTTCCAGCTATTACTGCGGAGACTTGCAGGCCAAGTGGCATCAACTGCCCGTCACCAGTTCCCCGAGTCAGAAGCTATCTGACCTCTTTTTGTTGAGCCTGCCTTGGAATCAGGTCAAATATGAACTCGGTAATATCCATGTATTGGACACTGGCTGCGGATCCGGTAATCTCGGTATGAGATTGATGGAGTGGAGCCACCACGCCATCAGCAGTTATACTGGTATCGACATTAAGGAACATCCGGATTGGGAAGTCCTTCACAATAAAGATTCCGGTCTGAGTTTTGTCAGTGGAAATGTCGAGGAACTCCTGAGCCGTATCCCTGACAAGATTAACTTTATTCTATCCCAGTCCGCGATTGAACATTTCGACCATGATATACTAATCAGAGCATAAAATAGTTTGCATTTATCATGTGGATGTGTTATAAGTTCGAGCATGGATATTCAAGATGCTCGTTCGCTTCCTGGAGTTGCCCAAGCGGACCTTCGAAAGAAGGCGATTCAGAGTGTTCTCAACGGGGTCAAGCAGGTCGAAGTAGCCAGGATTTTTGGTATCACGCGCCAAGCTGTTGGCAAGTGGGTCAGTGCCTATCGGGAAGGGGGTAAAAGGGCACTCAGAGAAAGGAGAAGAGGTCGCCCGCGAGGAGGGTCTCTTCTGCCATGGCAGGCTGCCCAGATTGCCAAGGTGGTGATTGATCGAACCCCGGAACAGTTGAAGCTGCCTTTTTACCTTTGGACCCGTGAGGCCGTTGGGCAGTTGATTGAAAAGAGGTTTGGAATACGGAAATCGGTGTGGACCGTGGGCCGTTACTTGTCTCGATGGAACTTCACTCCCCAGAAGCCTATCCGCCGTGCCTTCGAGAGAGATCCGGAAGCTGTGCGACAGTGGCTTCAGGAGGACTACCCGACTATCCGAAGACAAGCCAAGACTGAGAGAGCCGGGGTCTTCTGGGGGGATGAGATGGGTCTGAGGTCGGATCATTGTGCAGGCCGCTCCTATGGCAAACGCGGACAGACCCCGGTGATCCCGGGAACTGGACAGCGCTTCAGGTGCAACATGATCTCCGCCATCACCAACAAGGGCAGACTCAACTTCATGATCTTCAAACAACGCTTTAGCTCAGAGGTGTTCCTTGACTTCATCAATCGTCTGATCCAGCAAACGGAACAAAAGGTGTTCCTGATTGTAGACGGCCATCCAGTCCACCGATCCAAAGAAGTGTCGGAATGGGTATCGTCCCACGCTGAGCACATTAGGCTGTATTTTCTCCCCGGGTACAGCCCTGACCTAAATCCGGACGAACTCTTGAACCAGGATGCCAAGACCAATGCTCTCGGTCGCAAAAGTCCCCACAACGTCATCGAGATGATCAGGAACCTGAGGAGTTTCCTCTGGAGTCGTCAACGCACTCCCCAGATCGTGATGAACTATTTTCATGCGGCAAGTGTGAAATATGCAGCTCTGTAAAATGCAAACTATTTCATGCTCCCCTCAATAACTTATTTTCTTCACGTCAGGGACCACATTCGTCGTTGCCAGACTCCGGTCATTCAGATCCATTTGATCCCGTCCGGCGCGTGCCTGCGCCTGTACCGGCTCCATGGAACAAGACAATACACTCCCCGAAACATCTCAAAAATCACTCGGCTTTTTGGCGGGCGTTCTTACAAGATCTTGATCAGCCTTGGAGGGGATGCTTGCAATAGGTTGCACCATGAATTCATCATCAGGTCAGGTAAGGACTTATGAGAAACGAAAACCCGGGAATATGATCGGAGATGCATGGAGGCGATTGGATGGGATATGGAGAACCCTGGCAGGAATCCTTCGTTTTATGCACTGGTCATCCATTCCAATTGGAGTCATAACCTCTTTACCCCTGAGTCAGAGGCAGTCGCAGATGGTGGGCATCGATAGGATACACCTTCGAGCGCAGACGGCTGAGCAGGGTGTCTCAGGACACGGTTCGGTTTGCGATAAGCGGTCGACTTCTCCTGGATACGTCACGGTGTACCGGCCTCCCAGAAACGGGGCGGAGTCTGCGGCACGCGTTGCGATCATTTTCGTGGGCGAATGCGGGATTGCTTGCCTGTAGCGGAAGGGATGTGGCCAAAATATCCGGCACTGGTTGATTTTCTCCCTCTACGATATGAACAAATCATTACGGAGAGGCGTTTTCGGCATAATCCGTGGTTGCTGTTAGGAAGATTCATCTCCCCCCCATCGACCTTTTGTCTCTAACGTAGGAAGCCATCTCATGATGAAGGACTACATATTGGCTGACACTACCATGGGCGAGGAAGATTTTGCTGCTCGGTTCTGGGATGAATGTTGGGCGAGAGAGCAGTTAGCGGGTTCAACCCACAGAAACATAGGAAGGAGCGACGAATGGCGGTTTCTGAAAGGCCTTTTGCCCAAGATCGAAGCGACTTCTTTGGATGTTTTAGACTGCGGTTGTGGGCTGGGACGGTGGACTTTGTTTTTGAAAAGCCTGGGTCACAGAGTGACCGGGGTGGATATCGCGCGAAACATCGTCGAAGCGTTACAGCGGCGATATGGGGCCATCTTCCAGCGGGGTGATTTTCGTCACCTCGAGTTTATGGACTGTTCCTTTGACCTGATCATCAACTGGGGAGGCCTAGAGCATTTTGAAGATGGGCCGATCCAGAGCCTTCTCGAAGCATGGCGTGTTTTGCGGCCCGGAGGATGGTTTGTCGGCACAACACCTTGCCACAATCTGAGGCACCATTTGAGGGATGCCCTCGCCGGTCGGACGACAGGACCCCGGTACCCGTTTCGCGATTATCGGTTTTACCAATACCGTTTCACACGAAGCGAACTCTGGGGCTATTTCAATTCTGCAGGGTTCAAAAGAGTACGTACTCGCACCATAGCCGGGGCTCAGGGCATGAACCGTTTTCTGCAGCATGAGTTAGGCTGTATCAGCCAGTATCTGCCCAGGCGAGCTCAGACAGTTTTGGCTTATATGGGGGGCTTTCCGTTAAGAGTTTTTCTCGGTCATATGGTGATATGCGGTGGGATGAAACCCGTCTGTGAGGGTAAGCCGAGAAGTTGACAACTTCGGCTCAAAGGATGCGGGTCGAGTAAGGCAGAGTTGTAGGATATCCGGCTTGGTTGTTAGATGGTTAGTTTAAGCGGGTAAAGCGCGTGGCTACTTCAGAAAAGAGCAAGATCAGTATGAGCATGGGTATTCGAAACGCTCTAAAAAAGACCATTTCCCGTGTCTCAAAGCACCTCGGCCCCATTATCATTTCATCGTGGGCTCCCTATTCCCGGCTAGCCATCATGGGTGATGGTTCCAATTGGGTGCTTTCACAGGAAACCCGTGAACTGAGAAAAATTGCGGGGCAACTGGGCATCAGACAGTTTAGCCACAGGCTTTCCGATGGGATCCGCAGTCAGTGTTTTTTTTTTCTGGGGCAACTTGTGCTCGAGGAAGAAGAGTGGTTCGCAAAAGAGAATAGGGTGGGGGTGGCTTACTTCCATGGTCTGCCGGGTACGGGATATCCAGAATTCGATCGGCTATATCGGCACCTTTGTCTCAAACACACAAAGGTGCACAGGGTTCAGGTCTCTCATTCTCAAATGCGGGATACGGTCCTCTCTTCCGGGATATCACCGGAAAAGGTTTTCCTCATACCTATAGGGATCAACCTTTCCTATTTTCATAGGCAAAGCCGAGAGAGCAGAGAGAAGGCGAGAAGGGAATACGGGATTCCCCAGTCGGCAGTGGTCATCGGGTCGTTCCAAAAGGACGGCACCGGTTGGGGCGAGGGTATGGAACCAAAACTGGTCAAGGGACCAGACGTTTTCATTAGGACTTTGGGGATTCTAAGAGGCCGGATACATGAACTGTTTGTGGTGCTGACAGGCCCAGCCAGAGGATATGTAAAGGCAGGGTTGAGGAGTTTGGGCTTGCCGTTTAAGCACTTCTATTTCAAGGATTATCGCGAGACTGGGCGGTTGTTTCAGACTCTCGATTTGTACATGGTTACCTCTCGCCAAGAAGGCGGACCGAAGGCGGTCTTGGAATCAATGGCAAGCGGCGTGCCTCTGGTCACGACGAAGGTAGGACAAGCGATGGACATCGTCATTCACGGTGTAAACGGTTGGATGGTTGAGCCAGAAGACGCGGAAGGGCTAGCGCACTTCGGTGAGAAAATCATGACCCACAGGGAGGATTTGGGACCTATTTTGGAGAACGCAAGAAAGACAGCAGAAGAAAACTCCTATACGTCGCAGATCCCCCTATGGCACGATTTCATGGAAGGTTTTGTGCGGGTTGACGCATTCTGAGTTGTGTAAAGACAGTGATTTCCTTGTGGGGCAAGGTTCTGTGAGGTTGAAGGCAAAAGGTAGATTCCCACTGTTTATCCCCCGCTTCCTTATGGAAGCCCTCAGGAGAGTGCGGGGCATCATTCATTTCCTCTTGAACGGAAAGACTTGGCTACGTTTTGCCGCCACGGCCCAGTCCAAGGAGACCGTTTCGGTATGTTATGGGCATCCCCGGATCCCACGGATCGACGAGGTCATCCATGGAGGAATGGTTAAGTTCCAGCGTCTGGAGGGGTATTTTCCCAATTCACCAAGCTGTTTTAACATTCTCTATCTTGGAAGCAGCGCACTCCCTTTAGACTGGCTACCACTGAGCAGGCTTTCGCGCAGAAAAGGGGCCAAGGTGGTTTTAAACCAGAACGGTGTGTGGTATCCCAAACATGGACATGGCTGGGAATCGATGAACCAACCCTTCAAGATACTGATCCATGAAGCGGAATACGTCTTTTACCAGAGTCAGTTCTGCAAATTAAGCGCGGACAGATTCTTGGGAGCGCGGACCGGTCCGTCCGAGATATTGCCTAACTGCGCTGATACACAGTATTTTGTCCCTCTGAAAAAAGACGGTCGGGCAGATGAACTGGTTTTGCTCCTAGGGGGAAATCAGTACGAACTTTACCGTCTGGAAGTGGCACTGGAAGTCCTCGCGTGCCTTCTGAAAAAGACCGGTCAGAATATTCGGCTTCTCGTGACAGGAGACTTAAACTGGACCGATAATACGAAAGAAGCCCACAGGATTATAAGGGCCCTAGTGGCAACACTGGGCCTTGTGGAGCATGTAAAATTTGTCGGAAGATACACCCAACTTAATGCTCCCGCCATTTACAACCAGGCACACATTTTACTGCATACCAAACATAATGACCCATGTCCGGGGCTTGTTGTAGAGGCTATGGCCTGTGGCTTACCGGTCGCATGCTCTGACAGCGGGGGAGTACCCGAGCTTGTCGGTCCCGATGCGGGCGTATGTGTCCCCGTCGCCCAAGGGTGGGACAGGGAGATCAGGCCCGATCCTGAGATGCTGGCAGATGCGGTGCTGAGAATAGCCCAAAACCTTGAAGGGTACTCTCAGGCAGCCAGGCAGAGAGCGGTAACGAGATTCGACCTGAAGCCATGGGTCCAGAGGCACGCGGAAGTCTTCGAGATGTTGTTGTGTTGAGAATCCGTAAGAAGCACCCATGAAGATTGCGCTCATCAACCCGCCTTTCCTTTTCCCCTCCAGGAACGAAATTGTTTTCTCCCAGTGCATAGGACTTCGAAGTATTTCTTCGTGTCTGAAAATGAACGGAAAGCATGAGGTGCACTTCGTGGACGCCCTCATGCACGGATTTTCTAAGATACGAAGATATTACAACGGCTATATGGTTGGTTCAGACGTGGATGGGATCGTTTCATTGATCCCGCCTGAGACGGAACTTGTCGGCATTTCGGCTCCTTTCAGCCAGATCGCTCCCATAGTTCATCAGATTGCCGAAAGGGTAAAAGAGAAACTTCCTGATGCGAAGGTGGTTATGGGCGGGGTCTATCCGTCAACCCAGCCGGAGTTGGCAAAGGCTTCATGTGCCGATTACATCGTCGTGGGCGAAGGCGAGCAGGCCATGGTCGGTATTTCAGCCAATCTGAAGCCAACCGAGATAAGAGGGGTCTACTCAAAAGACGAAAAGCCTGGCCGGGGTTTTGCTCCAGCAGAGATGGTCAAAAACCTCAACATGCTTCCATTTCCTGACTATTCCCTGCCGGATATGGAACGATATTTCACGCTTTCCCAACGGATGAAAAGAGGGCGAACAGCGTCGCTTGTGACATCAAGAGGATGCCCGTTCTCATGTGAATTCTGCTCGATCAATAGTGTGTACGGGAGGAAATACCGCCCGAGAGCAGCCAGTGGCGTGTTGGAAGAGATCAAGTTATTAGTCGACCGTTACTCCATCCAGGCTTTAGAAATCGAAGATGATAATTTTACGTTGCTTAAAGGAAGAACCGCAGAAATCCTGGAAGGGATTGTGCGCCTCAACGAGAAAGGGGCAGGCTTAAGCTGGAGCACTCCAAACGGGGTTCGAATTGACACATTGGATGAGAGCATCATCAAGCTGATCAAGCGGTCCAATTGCACGTCCCTCACCCTGGCGCTGGAGCACGGAGACCAGGAAGTCTTGAAAATCATGAATAAGAAACTCAATTTGGACAGAGCTTATGAGATCATGAAGCTGTTGGTAAAACACGAAATCCCCCAGATTGGGGTCTTTGTCATCGTCGGCTACCCAGGGGAAACCGAGGCTCGCTATCGGGAAAGCCTCCGCTACTTAAAGAAGGTCAGAGGGTTAGGAAATAGTATCCGGGTGATCGTTAACTTTGCCCAGCCATATCCCGGGACAAAGCTGACAGCTCGCTGTCGAGAAGAAGGGATCATCAAAGACAAAGATTTGGGGAATTTTCTCATAAAAAGAGAACTTATGAGCACAGGTCATATCGTGCCAATTACGACCCCTGACTTCGACGCCGCCGAGGTGAAGAAGCGAAAGGAGGAGATTCTCAATATCTTCGCTCCCAAATGGAAAGTTGTTGTGAGGAGACTGCTTCCCATGGGTGCAATACAATGCCTGCGCGAAATGAAAAAGCTTATATAAAGAAGTGAAGTGGCATCCGAACATTGGTCCATGAGAAGGGCAAGGGCTTTGCTTTTTCGGGGGGGACTGGCTGCGCTCAGCCGGCTTCCAGTGCCTGGGCTTGCACTGCGATGGGTCATGCGCCTGTGCCTGGCCATGATGGTGGATAAGAGGCCGGACAAGTCGCTCAGAAACCTGTTTGCCGTTGAAGGCGACCTCACTGCCATGATTAACCTGGCAGCAATCCGGTATGGAAAGGGGTCACATGTAAAACACCGGTTGATGAACTATCATCATTTTTTCATCCACCGTGTTCGGCCTAGGGAGAAGGTTCTGGATGTCGGCTGCGGAGACGGCTCCCTGGCGTACGATATCGTAAGGAGGACGGGCGCTGACGTCACTGGCATTGATATCAACATGAAAAGCATTGAGGCTTGCCGGGCAAGGTTCACCCATCCAAGCCTGCGCTTCAAACGGATGGACGTTACTCAAGGTGTCCCAGATGAACGGTACGATGCAATCGTTTTGTCGAATGTTCTGGAGCACATTCAGGACAGGGTGGGATTCTTGATGAGTCTGCGCAAAAGGTGTCATCCCACTCGTTTTCTTATTCGGGTCCCAATGATCGATCGAAGTTGGTATGTGCCAATGCGGAGGGAGTTGGGACTGCCCTATTTTTCTGACGATACCCATTGCGTGGAATACACGCTGGACAGTTTCCAGCTCGAAATGAGCGCAGCCGGTCTGGGGATCTCTCACTATCAGATCAACTGGGGAGAGATCTGGGCGGAAGTTCAAAATGCATGAATAAACACTTCGAAACAAAGCCTAAGATTTCTGTGGTTATGGCTGTGCATAATGGGGCAGCTTATCTGGATCAGAGCATTCGAAGTATTCTGACCCAGACATTTTTCGATTTCGAATTTATCATCATTGATGATGGATCTACTGACGAAACGGGAACGATCCTCGACAGATTTGAGAATGCAGATAGACGTATTAGGGTGTTTCATGAAAATAAAGAAGGGCTTTGTCCATCTCTCAACAAAGGATGCAACCTCGCCAGAGGAGAATATATTGCACGTATGGATGCGGATGATATTAGCCTACCCATGCGATTCGCCAGACAATGTCGTTTCCTAGATGGCCATCCGGATGTTGCGATGTGCGGATCATGGGTGAAAAAAATCGGGAGATCGATCGGTAACGTATGGCGATTCCCCGCTGAATCTGATGTGATTTCATGCAGAATGCTTTTTGCCAATCCTGTGGCGCATCCGACCGCTATGATAAGGAAGAGCGCACTTTCTGAAATCGGGTTTTACGATGAGGACTGTCTTTGCACGGAGGACTATGCGTGTTGGGCGAAGCTTGTGGAAAAGCGAAAAATAGCAAATATTCCTGAAGTCCTCCTAAAATACAGAATCCACTCCAGTCAAAAGGGGAGGAGTGATTCTGATGAGATCCGAAAGAGGGAATACAAGCGCATTCAGGCGCTCCAGCTCAGGCGCCTGGGTTTATCTCCTACAGCAGTGGATATGGATGTCCATTATTTATTGAGTGTTGCTAGGATCGCGACCACATCGGTCCATCCCAATTTAGAATTGATGAAGAGCGCGGGTGAATGGCTGTTGCGGATTCGCCAGTCCAATGAGCGCACTCAGATATATTCCGAGCATGCACTTCTCAGCACCCTTGCTCTGTACTGGTACTTCTTTTGTCGTTCATGCACCGCGGTCGGGCCTGGGGCGTGGGATATTTATCGCCGGTCTTGGTTGTGCAGGGGAGGCAGCGTAAATGGGCTTCAAAAAGCCGCGTTTATCGCTAAGAGTGTGTTGCGGTATGACGTAAACAATCGACAGTACTTCCTCAAGGTTGGGGATAA